>JAWXCG010000075.1:0-13881 GCA_034440555.1 Pseudomonadota bacterium | reverse complement strand
GAGTCTGCTTCCACCGGTATCGAAGTTGAACGCGCGCGGCGCGATCTCAAACGGATTCGGGAGTATTTGAGTGAGGGCAATCTTGCCGCGGCCGCGGCAGCGGCGGAGGCGGCATCGCTGCGCTTCCAAACCTTGCCGGCGTCCTGGTATTGGCGTGCCATGGTGGACCAGCTTGCCGGCGCGCATTTGGCTGCGATCCTTCATGTCCAGCAGGCGATCGCGTTGGATCCAGAGCGACCCGAGTTTTTTGCGTTACTCGCACGCAGCCAAATGGCGCGTCACGATATTTATCTGGCGGTGGCCTCAGCGATGCGCGCGGCGGCACTCAGCCCCGAAAAGGTGCAAGTAATCGAGGCAGTGGCGCAAGTTTTGCAGCTGGGCGGTGAGCTCGATCAGGCATTGATACTGATCGAGAGTGCGCTGCAACAGGTGCCGAACCGGCCGAGCTTGCTGCTGGCGCAGGCTAATTTGCTGTGCACGCTCAACCGCCGCGACGACGCAGCACATGCCTTCGAGTCGGTGCTTGCAGTACAGCCCGAGAGCGGTCGGGCGCATTGGGGCCTGGCGCAGCTTGGAGGTTGGCATGCGCAGTGCCATCACCTGGAACGCCTGGAAGCACTGGCGGAACGCTTGCCAGAACACAGCGCCAAACGCTGTTGGATGGACTATGCGCGCTATCTGGAACATGAGGAACTCGGACACGATGAACTGGCCATTGCCGCCCTGCAACGTGGCGCCGCCAGCCAACGCATGCTGATCGATTTTGCTGCCGATCGAAATGCCCGAATCTTTGTCCGCATGAAACAGTTGTTGCTGCGCTGGGCTCCAGAAACAGACCGCGTGCATGCTGCGGCAGGCGTGGACGCCGCACCGATTCCGATTTTTATCGTCGGCATGCCGCGTTCCGGCGCGCGCCTGGTCGAGGCCATGATGGGACAGAATGCCGAAGTGCGACATGCCGGCGACAATCGGGATTTCGCCACCTGTCTGCAGCGTGTGTTGGGCATCCAGAGCGAGAGCTTTCTCGACGAGGCAATCGCCGCGCGCTTTGATGAAATCGATTTTGCTGCTGTTGCCCGGCTCTATCGCGATCGGCTGCGCGAGCGCCATGGCGAGGCCGGCATGGTGACCGAGAGTCTGCCCGCCAACTATATCTATGCCGCTGCCATTGCACGCGCACTGCCCGAGGCGCGCTTGCTGCACGTGGTGCGCGAGCCCATGGACAACTGTTTTTCGCTTTATCGGCAAATGTGCGCGGGCGTGAATCCGTTCTCGTTCGACCAGGAGGAAATGGCGCAACACTACATAGCCTACGAGGACTGGATGCGCCAGCTGCACGCAGCGTTGCCAGACCGATTGTTAAGTGTGCGCTACGAGCATTTGGTAGCTGCACCGGTTACGGTCGGCCGGGCGATGTTTCGTTTTTGCGGTCTGCAGTGGCGAGACGAATATTCCGACAGAACGCGGCATAGCAAGCCACTGGGCTTGGCGTCGCTGCTGCCGGTCGAAGCATTGCATGGGCGTTTTATGGGCCGCTGGCGACGCTACGAACATGCGCTGCAACCGATGCAACGTGCGCTGGCCGCGGCCGGGCTTGCCAGTCCACGGATGGATGAGGATGCGCTGCGTCGCGAGCAGCGCCGGCGACGCAGTCCATCGATCTAGCGGATTGGGCACAATGCGACAGTAGCCGGGCTCCACTCACCGCCAATACCACTGATAGACTGACCTGATGAGTGCACATCCGGAACTGCAACGTATCGATGAGTGGCCGCGGCTGACACCGGAGCAGGCGCAGCATACGTTGCATGCATGGATGACGATGGCGGAACTTGTCGCAACTTCGGCGCATGCGCTGGATCTGTACGATTATCTGAATCGGCGTTTCACCTCCGGCATGCAGAGCGATGGCTGGGTCGTGGCGCAATTGAACAGCACGCGCGACGATTTGACCTTTGCCCACAGCGGCGGGGATCACGCACTGTCCGCTCAGCGGATCACGCGCGCATTGATGAAGCCGCTGGCAGATCGGCTCGCTCGTACCAGCAGTGTGCTGTTGTTGCAGCAAAATGATCTGGCCGCGATGTTGAGTGCGCCGGGGCGCGATCTGCCGCCTGGCGGGTTGCCGCAAAATGCCTACGTTGTGGCGGTGAAGGATGAGTCAGGCATCAGCGCCATGCTTGCTGTCTGTGGCATTCGCCAACCGCTGGCAATGCGCACCGAGGATCCGCTGTTGCTGCGCTTCGCTGCCCACCACGTTTCCGTTGTGGTCGCGCGCAAGCGTACTCAGGATGCGCTGAAAGTGATGGGTGCCGAGCTCGACCGCCGTGTCATCGAACGCACCAAGCTCCTTGCCGAGGCCAACGCGGAGCTGCGCCGCCAGGCCGAAGAGCGCGAATTGATCGAAAACCGGCTCAAGCACGATGCCCTGCACGATGCGCTTACCGGGTTACCCAATCGCGTGCTGATGCGCGATCGGTTGGAGAACGCGCTCGCGCGGTATCGGCGCGACAACACGCAGACCTTTGCGGTGTTGTACCTGGATCTGGATCGATTCAAGGTGATCAACGACAGCATGGGTCACGCGGTTGGCGATGACTTGCTGATCGAGGTCGGTCGACGCATCGTCGCCTCATTACGCGAGGTAGACACCATTGCCCGCCTCGGCGGCGACGAATTTGCCGTGTTGTTGCCCGGCGTGCATACGCTGCAGGATGTGGCGATTGTGGCCAATCGGCTGATTCATGCCTTGAGTCAGCCAGTTTATGCGCAGGGCAAGGAGCTGTTTACCTCGACCAGCATTGGCGTGGCGCTTAGTCACACTCGCTACAAGGTGCCCGATGACTTGCTGCGCGACGCCGATGCCGCCATGTATCTGGCTAAATCGAAGGGCCGAAAACGCTACGAAGTGTTTGACGAGACCCTGCATGAGAAGGCGCTCCGGCTGCTCGACCTGGAGGGTGAGCTGCGGCGGGCACTGGGGCAGAGCGAGTTTGTGCCGTTTTATCAGGCCATCGTGGATCTTCGCGATGGTGGGGTGCAGGGTTACGAAGCGCTGCTGCGCTGGCGCCATCCACAGCGTGGCTGGATGAGCCCCGGTGAGTTTCTTGATGTCGCGCAGGAGATTGGACTTTCAGAGCAGATCGACATGGAGATCTATGAGCGTGTCTGCGCTGATCTGATCGGGTTCCCGGATGATCTCTACGTCAGCGTCAATCTTTCGCCGCGACATTTTCGCGACCGCGATCTGCCCGCCCGTCTGATCGAAATGGTCGAGCGCCATGGCGTCTCTACCGATCGCCTGCGGCTGGAAGTCACCGAGGGCTCGTTGCTGGAAAATCCGGCGGAAGCGCGGCGCATGCTCGAAGAGCTGCGCACCCTGGGACTGGTGGCCTTACTCGATGATTTTGGCACCGGCTATTCGTCGCTGAGCTATCTGCATCAGTTTCCGATGCACGCTCTTAAAATCGATCGCTCTTTTGTATCCGGCCTAACCGATCCTGCCGGGAATTCGCAGGCGGTGGTTGAGGCAGTGCTCTCGCTGGCGCAGTCACTGGGCGTCGAAGTGATTGCCGAAGGCATTGAAACCGAGCACCAGTGTCAAACCCTGTTGTCCCTTGGCTGCACGCAGGGTCAAGGTTTCCTGTTCAGCAAGCCCCGGCAGGTGGAAGCGGTGCTGTTTGAGTTGCTGACGCGACCGTAACCGCAACTCGTGGGAGCGGCGTCCCTCCGCGAACAGCCGCGAACATCCCCCCGCAACTCGTGGGAGCGGCGTCCCGCCGCGAACAGCCACCCCGAAGTCTTGAAGCCTAGTTCCCACTACGCACTTTCCCACACAACTTCCGTCAGAACCTGATAAACCCTTGCCGCTCCCAACCTGCGCAAACCCGTCACAGACGTGGCGCTGAGATTGCTTCGTAGCTACGCTCGCACAGCGAGTCGAGCATCCTTACGGATACGGAGGGCGGATGGAATCGCAAGCTATCGCAGTAAGGCGCCCGGCCACTGCAATACGATGGCCACCATACAGCTACTGGGGCAAAGCGCGGCCCCGTAACGCGCTGCAGCTCCAACATCACTCACTGCCGCTCCATTCGCTGGATGTCGCTGCAGTCGGTTATATGTATCTTGAAGCCCACCCGAAGTTGCTCGATTACTTCGCGCGTCGGCTCGCCGTGTCCAGTTCAAATGCACGGGACTGGATCTGCTTCTGGTTGGCGGTGCATGACCTTGGTAAATTTTCCCTCAGCTTTCAAAATCAACGTTCCGACCTATTGAGGCAGTTGCAATCGCGCGAGAGCTCGCGCGCATACTCGGTCCGTCACGATTCCCTCGGCGCGCTCGTTTGGCAACAGCGACTTCTGGTCGATGAGGACGTGCTGTCGTTGGGAGCGCGTGCCAGCACATCTTTGTCGCGGCTGCAGCCCTGGATTTTTGCGGTGACTAGTCACCACGGGCAACCGCCTCGACTGGATGGCATCAACGTCGTCGGTCATTTTGAAGCGGTTGATGTCGCAGCTGCAGCCGCGTTTACGCGTGAAGCGCGATCTCTGCTGCTGCCACAAGATGTGCTCGATGCAGTGCTTGCCTCGGGTGATCGGCTCAAAGCAACCGGTCGCCATCTTTCTTGGTGGTTGGCGGGTGTTGCCGTGTTGGCGGATTGGATTGGGTCCAATGCTGTCAGGCGGATCGGATGGACTTGCTCTACCGGCTTGAAACCGGCCTGTCTCAATCTGTGAGATTGCTGCTTGGTATTGAATGCTCGACACCGGTCTTGTGGCAGAGCATTCTTCACCAACTGGGGGGCGAATGAATTCGCAATTCGACGCGCCAAAACTGATGGAAACGGCCTTGCTCGGTTCGTGTTTCCGCTATTGGGGAAAAGCGAAGCCGGATGCGGCGAGCACTGCCAGTTATCACCCTTTGCCTTTGCATTCACTGGATGTTGCGGCAGTTGCGGCGGCATGGTGGGACTGCTGCCCGGCCCTTCGCTGCAAGTTTCTTACTGCTTGCGCTCGCTCGCCCAAGTACGAGCATACGCTGCGAGCCTGGGTGCTTTTTTTTATCGCCCTGCATGATCTGGGTAAGTTCGATCTACGGTTTCAGCTCAAAGCCCCGGATGCGTGGACATCAGCTTGGCGAAAGGTTGAAAGGGGCATAGATCACGAGATAACTCCGAGAGAAATCAGCGGCTTTGATCACGGCCATGCAGGCATCGCCTGGGCTAGGCTGGAGTACTCGAACTGGCTGGAGCACGCAGATACTGGTCTATCGATCTGGGCGTGTTGGGAACCGTGGCTTGCTGCCGTCACCGGACACCATGGCGATTACTTCCCGCCGCTCATGCAAGGTCTAAACGGTATCGAAGCCGAAGAATGTCTGACAGAACATGACCAATGTGCGCGTAAGGCATTCGTCGTAGCATTGGAAGACCTGTTTCTTAAGCCTGCGGGATTGAGTCTGCTGGACATACCACCTGTCTGTTCGCTTCCCGCGCGGGCATTGCTTGCGGGTTTTTGCGCGAGCTGCGACTGGCTGGGTTCCAATACTGACGAATTCGAGTACCGCGCGTCGATTCATCCCTTGGCGTTGCAGGATTATCTGCGAGAACGCCTGAGACATATCGAATCGAAGCATGTGCTTGAACGCTACGGCTTGGTTGCGTCGGTTCAAAAATACCCCGGATTGAACGTTTTACTCAAAGCGGACGAGTCGCCACGTGGCGTACAGACCTTAGTCGATTCGCTCCCCATCGTATCCGGGCTGACTCTGATCGAGGCGCCCACTGGCAGCGGAAAGACCGAAGCGGCGCTAGCCTACGCTTGGCGCTTGCTGGATGAAGGGCTCGCCGACAGCATCGTGTTCGCTTTGCCGACTCAGGCAACGGCAAATGCGATGTTGGAGCGAATCGAAGCTTTTGCCGCAAAGGCATACGGCAAGGCCAATGTAGTGCTGGCGCACGGCAAGCGTAAATTCAACGAAGGTTTCCAGCAGCTCATCGATCGCGGACAGCTTATTACCGCCCAGGGCAAGGAAGAGGCTACTGTTCAATGTGCCGCTTGGCTAGCCAGCAGCCGTAAGCGGGTCTTCTTGGGGCAGATCGGTGTATGCACGGTCGATCAAGTATTGCTCTCGGTACTGCCGGTTCGTCATAAATTTGTGCGCGGCTTTGGTATCAACAAGTCGGTCCTGATCGTTGACGAAGTCCATGCGTACGACGCCTACATGCACGGACTTTTGGGTGAAGTGCTGAAGTACCAACACGCCTGTGGCGGCAGCGCTGTGCTGCTGTCAGCCACCTTGCCCGCCGGGCTTCGCGCCAAACTCTTAGGGGCGTGGGGATCGCACGGCCAGGATACCGCACCTTACCCGGCGCTGTGGCACGCAACCGGCGGCAAAACCTTGCCCACAACAGTTGCCGATGTGCATCGACCGCCGTGCCGTGAAGTCGGCATCGAATGTTTGCGGCTTGAAGGGGCTTTTCCTGATAACGATCTGCTTGCTCGAATTGTCTCCGCCGCAGAAGACGGTGCGCTGGTGGCTGTCATCGCCAATCTGGTGGACGACGCTCAGCGCCTCGCACGGATGTTGCGCGAACGCACGCAGATCACCGTGGACGTGTTCCATGCCCGCTACCGCTTTGCAGATCGGCAGGAAAAAGAAGCCGCTGTGCTCAAGCACTACGGACGCAACGCCGCGCGCACGGCAGGTCGGATTCTTGTTGCAACGCAAGTCGTCGAGCAAAGCTTGGACCTCGATTTCGACTGGATGTTGACGCAGATATGTCCGGTCGATCTGCTGTTCCAGCGATTGGGGCGCTTGCATCGCCACGAGCGCGAACGACGTCCTGTTGGCTTCGAAACTCCGCGCTGTACCGTGATGACGGTGGAGGGAGACGACTATGGGACTCATAAGCTGATCTACGGCAATGCGCGAGTGCTATGGCGTACGGAGACTTTGCTTATGCGCAACGGCACGCTCATCTTCCCCGAGGCATACCGTGCCTGGATTGAGCAGGTTTACCAGCGCGACGATTGGGACAACGAGCCGAAGAAAATTGCCGAGGACCACGATGCCTTTATTTATGTGCAAATCAGTCGTGAGAAGGACGCACAGCGCCTCACCACCATGACGGTCAGCAGCTTTCGCGATGACGACGACCGTGTCACGGGACTTACCAGAGATGGTGAGATGAGCCTCACCGTGTTGCCGATTCTCGCGGGTGGTCGAATGCTGGACGGTCAGCGTATCGACCTCATGTCGGAACATGAACTGGCTGAAGTGCTCAATCTCGGCGCGGTACCTGCGCCAGCCAGTTGGAAAATGATATTGGGTGATTGCCGAGAAGTAGACGGTCCGCTTGCAGGCCATTGGCAACTGGTCATGTCGGAGCCTTTCTCAGGCGTCTGGCAAAGCGAAAACGGAAAATTCACGTACTCAGAAGACTTTGGTCTGGAGAAACGCCGCCATGAATCTGCTTGAAGACCCCTGGATTCCTGTTCGTGCGGACTTTGGCGCAGGGATGTTTCAGCTGCTCACCTACCGCGCTCTTCTCTGCGAGCCTGGGCAAAACTGGCAAATCAGTTTGCCGCGCGACGATCTGGAAATGGCGTGCTTGCAGCTATTGGTATGCATCACTCAAACGCTGTTCGTGCCGGACGACGATTCAACTTTGCGCAGTTGCATTGCCGAGGCCCTAAAGACGGAAGCATTCGAGTTGGGTGTCGTACATTTTCGCGATTGGTTCGACCTCGACCATCCGATACGGCCTTTCATGCAAACGCGGGGAGTGAAAGCTGCTGAGAACACGCCTATTCAGAAGCTATTAATCGGACTCCCGGAAGGAAACAATCACGCCTTCTTCAATGAAGTTGGTGAAGTTCGGCATGTTTGTCCTTCAGTGGTGGCAATTGCTTTGTTCAACCAAGCAAGCAATTGCCCCAGCTTCGGTGGTGGCTTCAAGGGTAGTCTGCGCGGTGGCGCGCCGATTACCACTCTGGTCTTTGACAGAGATTTGCGGCGCATGATCTGGCGCAATGTGTTGACGCGCCTGCGCGTGGACGAGCGTCAAATTGCTATGCCCGGCACGGTGCACGATCAGCCGACGTGGGTATCACCCATTGCAGAGAAATCCACAATCCACTGGAACCAAATTGGCCTAACACGTGGGATGTTTTGGCAGCCCACTCATGTCGAGTTGGTCAAAGCCGAGCATGTGCGTGTCTGCGACGTTTTAGGAGGTGAAGCTGCTTTGGGTTACAGCCGATTTCGCAAGGAGAAGTTCAATTTTACAGTGGAGGGGGTGTGGCCGCATCCCCACGGCGCACTGAGCACGAGTCTAAAGAAGGGCTTTTTGGAGCAACGATTCGCCAGTTTCACCACCAATGCGCCTGCCTGGACGCTTTTGAGTGAATTTGTTGTCCCGCGTGGTACGCAGGGAGTATATGCAACGGAGGGGTCGAGTCCGGCCGGACCGATTGCACAGGCCGAAGCGCTAGGTGACGATCGGCTGGATGTTCTGGTTGGTGGATACCGCACCAAACAAGCTTCGGTCCTAGAGCGTCGCCACGAGTTGATCGGCTTGGCGCAAGGTTGGGGTAGCGAAAACCGCCTCGCGCAGTTGGTTGAAATTGCCAAGAATGCCAAGAAAGCGTTGCGCGGAAAACTCTATTTTTCGGTACAGGGCAGCAAAGATAAAGGCTTGAAGGGCATAGGCGCCGCCATCCATGAAGTCGCTGAGAAGTTGTTCTACGCACGTACCGAAAGCCTCATTCACACGACTTTTTCCAACGAAAGCACGTTTAGACAGTGGGGCGAGAGACGCCGCGACTACGCTGGGCAAATTGCTCAGCACTGCCACGATATTTTTGAAGACGTGACGCGGCCCTACGCCATGAAGCCGGAGTTGATTCCTGTTATTGCCTGGTCGAGACGCGCACTCAGCATTGATCTGAAAAAACTGATGGAGCAAACCGTATGAGCGCAGACTTGCCGGATTTCGTTGCATTGAGAGCACGCTTCGATAGCGCCGCTTTTCCAACTGGCGCACGCGCTGAGCTGCGGCGAATAGCAGACCCGGAATCGGTCGCGCTTTGTCCAGCTTTATACCGACTGTTTCCCGGACAGAAGCCAGATGATCGTCACTCACGACTGGCCTTTCTTCTCCCTTGCTGCAAGCACGATTCGAAGGCGAAGCCCTTGGGCGTGCAGTTGGCCGTTGCCAAGGTAGCGGAGGCGCGTGTATTGCAGGTGGCGCGTTCACAGCCGCAGCGCGACCTTGAGCAACTACGTCGCCTGCTCGCCCACGTGGAACCCACCGTGAACTGGATAGAGTTCGGAAGAATGATCTGGTTTTGGGGTGAGCGTTCCAAGCGCCAACTTGTCGAAGACTTTTACCTCGCAAAATTCACGCCCGCCAAAGGAGACAAATGATGCCCGCCAAGAATTTCATCAATTTTCATGTACTGATTTCGCACAGCCCGTCATGCCTCAACCGTGATGACATGAATATGCAAAAGACAGCAGTATTCGGAGGCGTCAATCGAGTGCGAGTCTCCAGCCAATCGCTGAAGCGCGCCATGCGCACTAGTGACTATCACCTCAGTCATTTGGGCGTATCGTCAGTCCGTACGCGCAATTTGGCGCGGCTCAGAGCGAGCTTCACCGAGGCGCTGAAAGATCGATTCGACGCCGATCGTGTGGCGCAGGCGTTGGAATGGATATCTGGTAAGGAAGGCATCGTTGACGGGATGACCGGCGACGCTGTCGCTCCTTGGTGTGTCGAGGAGGTGGCGTATTTTTGCGGCTTGCTGGGCGAGGAAGGTCAAGACATCAAGAAGTTGGAGAAGCAAATTGAGAAGGAAGCCAAGCCATTCCGCTCGGCCATTGGCACCGCCAAGGATATTGCCTTGTCCGGGCGGATGGCGACCAGCGGCCTGATGAGCAGTTTGCCAGTAGACGGCGCCATGGCTGTCGCCCACGCCATCACCACCCACGCAGTCGAGCCGCAGGATGTTGACTGGTTTACCGCCGTAGACGATTTGACAGTGGACGCGGGCGAGACCGGGGCAGGGCATCTCGACACCCAGCAGTTTTCATCCGGCGTCTTCTACCGCTACGCCAGTCTTAACCTCAAGCAATTGCAGGTCAACCTGGGGCTGGTGGCGGACATGAAGAGTGAAGAGACAGCAGATTCGCGTGCGAAGGCGCTGGACATTGCACGGCATGTTTTCCATATGTTGGCGACGGTGGTTCCGTCGGCGAAGCAACAGTCGTTTGCTGCGCACAATCTCGCCGACTTCGCCATCGCAAGTTTTGGCGATCAACCCATTTCTCTGGCCAACGCCTTCGAGGAACCGGTAAAACGTGATCGCAACGGCGGGTTCCTCAAACCATCAGTGGCAACGCTTGCAGATTACTGGTCTCGCATCCACGTGGCTTATGGCTTGGACGAAAACGCGCGCGCTTTCTCGGTTCAGCCGGGCATTGAGTTGAACGGCCCGGCGGCGGCATCGCTGTCCCAGCTTGAATCCTGGATTGCCAAAGACGGGCAGGTCTGAGTTATGCAGAACTTTCTCATCCTAAGACTGGACGGTCCAATGCAAGCGTGGGGCACGCACACGTACGAGGATTTTCGGCCTTCGAATCTTTACCCTACACGCAGCGGCTTGCTGGGCTTGTTGGCTGCATGTCTGGGCATCGAGCGCAAGGACACGGATGGGCAATCGCGGCTGGCGGCCAGCATCGAATTCAGTGTGCGGATCGATACAGACGTGGTGCGTCTCGGGCGCGAGAAATTTGTCAGAAAACCTGGGGTGAAGCTGCCCGATTTCCACACTGTGATGGACGCGCGAAAGGTAGACGGCAAGGCAAGTAAATTTCCCGTGGTGTCTCGTCGCGAATATCTGTTCGACGCGGCATTCACCGTGGCTGTGGGCGAAAAGGCTCAAGTGCACTACACGTTAGAGCGGCTGGCCGAAGCGTTGCGTCGTCCTTGTTACACGCCCTCGCTCGGGCGCCGCTCCTGCCCACTGACAAGACCTCTGCTCGACGGCGAACCCGTTGAAGCGGCTAACGCCGTCGAGGCGCTGCGAAAGGCGAGCGGCTGCGGCAACTTGGTCTATAGCGAAAGTGTGCTTTCCGAGCAGCCATTGCGGCTGCGAGACGTTCCATTGCACGGCCACAAGCGTCAGTTCGGCACGCGTCTGGTGTATTTACACAAGGATGCATCATGTTCATAAGCCGCGTCGAAATCCCTTGGGAAGTGGTTCGCAACCCTTACGAAATCCACAGGCGGCTGTGGCGTTTATTTCCCGGCGAAGGTCACGAGACAGGCAGTAGCGACGATGATGCCCGCAATAGTTTTTTGTTTCGTGTCGAGGATCAGAGTACCGGACGACCGGCGCGGCTGTTGATGCAATCGCGCCAAGCACCTGTTTGTGCTGAAGGAGTAAACCTGCTCGGAAGCCGCGAATTCCTTCCCAGTCCAGGCGAGGGACAGCGACTGGCCTTTCTGCTGACCGCCAACCCAGTCAGGACAATCGTTGATGCGCAACGCGAGGCTAAACCCGGCAAGCAGTCAGCAAAATGTCGCGTGCCGCTTATCAAGGAAGAGGACCAACGCCAATGGCTAGCGCGTAAGCTGGCTGGCGCGGCATCGCTCGAACGAGTGGAAATTTTGCCACATGCGCCATTGTACTTTCGAAAGGGTAAAGGCGGCGGAAAATTGGGGGTTTGTACTTTTGAGGGCTTATTGCGCGTTGAAGCGTCGGAGCAACTAGCCAGTCTTATGCAAAATGGAGTTGGCCCCGCCAAAGCTTTCGGCTGCGGCTTGCTGCTGGTACGCCGTCTGGGCTAGATTGCTTCTTGGCATGCATCAAGTTATTTGAGGGCACCATCATGGACTGGAAGGATCGTATCGAGTCCCACCCCGACACCAGTGGTGGACGGCCGCGGGTGAAGGGCACGCGGTTGACGGTAGAGTTCCTGCTTGGCTTGAAGGCGGCAGGTTGGTCGGAGGCACAAATTCTCGACAGTTATCCGCACTTGCAGGCTGACGATTTGCGCGCTGTATTCGCCTTTGTCCAAGCGATGATCGAAGCCGAAACTTACCTACCCTTGCCCGACGTAGCCTGATGCGCTGGCTGGCGGATGAAAACATCCCGCGCGCGATGATCAACTGCTTGCGCGCGTTGGGTGAGGAGGTTGCCGCCATCGCAGAAATCGCGCCGGGAATACCAGATCGCGCAGTCATTGATCTTGCGCGAAACGAGCAGCGCGTACTGCTTTCGTTCGACCGCGATCATGGCGATTTGATCTACGGCCAAAACGTCGCGCCACCGATCGCAGTGGTTTTTCTGCGCGTCGATCCTCCAGAGCTTGCGCGCCTTGAACAGATTGCCCGCGCGCTTGCCACACTGAGCGGCGATATGCTGCACGGTTACTTCACCGTAGTCTCGCGCGACGCCATTCGCAAACGTCCGCTGCCTGCCCATCCACGATGAGCGATCCACTGCCACAGCTCAAGCCTATTCCCATCAAAGAACGCCTATCGATTCTGTTTGTTGAGATGGGTCAGTTGGATGTACTGGATGGCGCATTCGTTGTCGTCGACAAGAACGGTGTGCGCACACATATTCCCATCGGCGGAGTCGCTTGTCTGATGCTTGAGATTGGCACGCGTATTTCGCATGCGGCCGTTCGGCTTGCTGCGCAAGTAGGCACGCTTTTGGTGTGGACCGGCGAGGCGGGCGTTCGTTTCTATTCGGCAGGGCAGCCCGGTGGTGCGCGCGCCGACCGGTTGCTCTATCAAGCGGCTTTGGCGCTGGATGAAGATGCGCGCCTGCGTGTCGTGCGTGAAATGTATCGCCGCCGTTTCGGTGATGAGCCACCCGCACGGCGCAGCGTTGATCAGTTGCGCGGTATCGAGGGCGCACGTGTTCGCGAAATGTACAAATTGCTCGCGCACAAGTACGGTGTGCCGTGGAAACACCGCAACTACGATGTGCAGGACTGGGGCGCTGGCGATCTGCCCAATCGTTGTCTGTCGGCGGCTACATCGTGCCTGTATGGTGTCACCGAAGCCGCGGTACTGGCTGCGGGTTACGCGCCCGCACTTGGTTTTATTCACACCGGCAAGCCGCTGTCGTTTGTCTACGACATTGCCGACATCTACAAATTCGAAACGGTTGTGCCGGTGGCATTTGCTGTCGCCGCGCGTGAGTGTGCCAACCACGAGCGCGAAATTCGCTTGCAGTGTCGCGACATGTTCCGCAAGACCCGCCTGCTGGAGCGCATTATTCCGGATATCGAAAGTGTGCTTGCCGCTGGCGGCAAAACACCGCCCGCACCGAAGGAGGACCAGATCGGCCCGGCGATTCCAAATCCCGAATCGCTCGGCGACCCCGGCCATCGCGGATGAAAGCATGATCGTCATCGTGCTCGAAAATGCGCCACCGCGCCTGCGCGGCCGCATGGCCATTTGGTTGCTAGAAGTGCGTGCCGGGGTGTACTTGGGTGAATATAATCGCAAAGTGCGTGAGTACCTGTGGGACCAAGTGACCGCAGGTATCGACGAAGGCAATGCGGTCATCGCTTGGCGCGATGCCAGTATCGAAGCCGGATTCAAGTTTGAAACCATCGGCAAAAATCGTCGCGTCCCGGTTGCTTACGATGGCGTGACCTTGGTCGAATTTCTACCGGACGCTGCTGTGCCGATACCGCACAAGTAGCGCCTGACACCGTTCATTGAAAACTCAATGCACCATGGCGCAAGAGCCCAACCAAGGCCGGCAACGGTGGTAGTCTGACCGACAGCGCAAATCGCTTTGCGTTTCAGGCATTTGCGTTAAGAGTGTTCCCCGCACACGCGGGGATGAACCG
>JAWXCG010000074.1:0-11094 GCA_034440555.1 Pseudomonadota bacterium | reverse complement strand
TCCGGCGATGAAAGCGAAGCCGGATTCTTCGGTGATCGCAATCGTATGGCCGTTGGCAAAATTGGCGTAATGCGCATCTTCGTTGAAGGTTTGTGGCACCGCGCCAACGCCGCGTAAGCGGGTGAGATCGAATACCTGCATGCCATGCGCGCCATTGTTGTCGCTGACGATGAAGGCGTGATTGGCGTAGACGCGCACATCGCGCCAGATCGAACTACCGGTGTAGCTATTGAGCTTGCCCAGGTATCGCGGATGATCAGGCATTGCCAGATCGAAAAAAGCGATGCCGTTGTCGGCACCGATAAGCGCGTATTCGATTTCGGTGGTGGGATCGGTCCACCCCCAGAGGCTGTTGGTATTGTTGGCAGAAAACTGCGCGAGCGGCACAAATGCCAGCAAGTCGACATTGGAACAGGGATAGCCATCGGCCATACCGGCAACGCATGCGGTGAAGTGTTTGGGACTGAGCGCACGCGGCTTCGCCGGCCGCGCGGATTCCATTGCCTGCATCCGTGACTGGTTGAGCAGGTCCAGCGCGAGTACCGGTGTCGACGCTGAGCCGGTCATCGCAAGCAAAATAGCCGTCACCCAACGCGTGCAGCGAAACCGATGCGTACTGTTGCGAACACTCATGGACCACTCCAGTTCAGATTCAAGCGATCACAGATTCATTACTTCGCCCGTTCATCACAACGTCCGACTCGATGCACTAGGCCGACGGCTCGCGCAGCATACGCGGGCGCAATCCGGTCAGCCAGAGCGCTGCAGCAAAACACATCGCGCCGACTGACACCAGAACCAGCAATCCGAGCAGTCGCCACGACCAGGTGTACAGCAGCCATGGCGCCAGCGATTCGCGCAGCCACCACACGCTAGCAGCCATCAGCGCGCAACTGGCCAACACCCGCAACAGAAACAGGGGCCAGCCCGGCTGCGGCTGATACCAACCGAGTGCACGCAGCCGCCGCCACAGCCACCAGGCATTGAGTACCCCAGCCAGTGCGGTGGCCAGGGCAATGCCGGCATGGGCGGCCAGCACTTGGTAATGCCACAGTGGCGTCACCAAGGCGATGGTAAGCAGCACATTGGCCAGCACCGTGCGGATGGCGATGCGCATCGGCGTGCGCGTGTCCTGGCGTGCATAGAACGCCGGCAGCAGCACCTTGCTGAGCATGAACGCCGGCACGCCGATGCTCATCGCCTGGATACTGATCGCGGTCATGCGCGCGTCTTCAGCGGTGAACTGGCCGTAGCGAAACAGTGTCAACACCAGGGGCTCGGCCAACACCGCCAGTCCGACTGCCGCGGGCAGAGCGACCAGCAACACGCAGCGCATGCCCCAGTCCAGCGCGGCAGCATAGCCGGCCATGTCCTCAGCGGCATGCTGGCGTGACAGGTGCGGCAGGATCACGGTGCCGATGGCGACGCCGAACAAACCGAGCGGAAATTCGATCAACCGATCCGAGAAGTACAGCCAGGACTGCGCCTGCACCACCAGCAACGACGCGAACATGGTGCCGACCAGCAGATTGATCTGCGCGACCGATGAAGAAAATATCGTCGGCAGCATCAGACGGAACACCCGTCGCACGCCCTCGTGTTGCAGATTCAGGCGCAACTTCGTGCGCAGGCCCAAGCGTCGCATCGCCGGCCACAGCAGCAACATTTGCAACAACCCGGCCACGGTTACGCCCCAGGCCAACGCCTTGGCCGGGATGGCCAGTAGCGGCGCCAACAGCAGCATGCCGGCGATCACGCCGAGGTTATGCAGCACTGGGGCGAATGCCGGCAAGCCAAATTGTCGAAAACTGTTGAGCACTGCGCCCGCCAGCGCCGTCATCGAGATAAACGTCAGATAGGGAAAGGTGATGCGCAGCATCTCGGCGGTCAGATCCACTTGCGGCGAGTCCTTGCCGGCGAAGATCAGAAACAATCGAGCGATCAACGGCGCCGCCAGCATGCCAAGTCCGGTGATCAGCACCACGGCGGCCAGCAAGGCACCGGCCACATGATCGAGGAAGTCCTGCAGGGCAACCTGATCGCCCTTCTCCTTCAACTCGCTCAGCACTGGCACAAATGCCGAGGCGAATGAGCCTTCGGCAAAGATGCGGCGCAAATAATTGGGAATTCGATAAGCGACCACAAACGCACTGGTCGCCGCGCCGGTACCAAAAAGCGCGCCTTGCAGCGCATCGCGGACGAAACCGGCAATCCGCGATAGCAGGGTAAAACCGCTGAAAACCAGCGAAGAACGCAGCAGTTTCATCGCCTTACCCGCCCCGCTTGTCGTCTCGGCACCGGTTGATTTAGGGAAAATTCCAATCCGCGCAAGCATTTGATTGACGCCACGCCCGCATCCAAAGATAATGCGCGCCCTTTCTGTACCCCCGATTCCGGAGCAACATAGTGGCAAATATCAAGTCCGCGAAAAAACGCGCGCGCACGTCTGAGAAGAACCGGCTGCAAAACAACAGCCACCGTTCGATGATGCGCACCGCCGTCAAGAAAGTCATCAAAGCCATCGAGACGGGTGACAAAGCCGGCGCTGAAACCGCGTTCGCGAGTGCACAGCCGCTGCTCGACCGCTTCAGCGTTCGCGGCCTGATCCACAAGAACAAAGCCGCACGCCACAAGAGCCGCCTGACCGCCGCGATCCGCGCGATCAAGTAAACGCGCAGCAGCAGCAAAAAAGCCGGCGCTAGCCGGCTTTTTTGTTGTCTGTAATCTGACCGGCATCAGGCCTCCGCCTCCGCCTGTTCCGCCGCGTCGCGTCGCTCCGCGTCGATGAACGCCATCGCCTTGCGACACACCTGCTCCGTGCCCACACCGGAGTGCGCTGATACAGCGAACCAGGGTTTGCGGCCCCAACGCAAACGCTTGACGATGTCTTGCACCCGTCGTTCGCACTCATCCTCGGGCAACATGTCGATTTTGTTCATCACCAGCCAGCGCGGGCGCTTGGCCAGATCAGCATCGAACTTTTTCAGCTCGCGCTCGATGATTTTTATCTGCGCTACCGGATCGGTGTCGTCCAGCGGCGCGATATCGACCATGTGCAGCAGCAGACTGGTGCGCGACACGTGCTTGAGAAACTGGATGCCTAGCCCGGCGCCCTCAGCGGCACCCTCGATCACGCCCGGAATATCAGCGATTACGAAGCTCTTTTCGCGGCCCACCGAGACCACACCCAAATTCGGATACAGCGTGGTGAACGGGTAATCGGCGACTTTGGGCGTCGCCGCCGAGACCGCACGGATGAACGTGGACTTGCCCGCATTGGGAAACCCGAGCAATCCGACATCCGCCAGCAGCTTCAGCTCAAAGCGGATTTCGCGCTCCTCGCCCGCCGTTCCTGGGACCGCCTTGGTCGGCGCGCGATTGGTCGAAGTCTTGAAATTGACGTTGCCAGCACCGCCGTGCCCGCCCTTGGCCACCAGCAGCCGATCACCATGGGTGATCAGATCGCCGATGATCTCGTCGGTTGGGACGTTGATCACCACCGTACCGACTGGCACACGGATCTCGGCATGCACGCCATTGGAGCCGGTCATCTGCCGACCCATACCGTTTTCACCGCGCTGCGCCGCAAACTTGCGCTGGTGGCGGAAGTCGACCAGGGTATTCAGATTGGCGTCGGCGATGACATAGACGTTGCCACCATCGCCACCATTGCCGCCGTCCGGCCCACCCTGCGGAATGTACTTCTCGCGACGGAAACTGACCGCGCCATTGCCGCCGCCTCCGGCCAGGACTTCGATCTCGGCTTCATCAACAAATCTCATGACAGCATCTTCCGTGTTAGACGTACAAAAGAAAAGCCCCGCACGAGGCGGGGCTCTTCGTAAAATCTGACAATTTGGCTTACGCGGTTTTTACGTTTACCGTGCGACGACCGCCATTGGGACCCTTGACGGCGAACTCAACCACGCCATTGGCCAACGCAAACAGCGTGTGATCACGGCCGAGGCCGACATTCACACCAGGGTGGTACTGCGTGCCACGCTGGCGCACGATGATGTTGCCGGCATCGATCGCCTGGCCACCATAGATCTTGACGCCGAGGTATTTTGGGTTGGAATCGCGGCCGTTACGGGAACTGCCTACGCCTTTTTTCTGTGCCATGACGAATTACTCCTGCGATACGAAACGGAAGACGGGATACGGCGATCAACCAGGACTTCAGCCCTTGGCGATACCAGTGATCTCGACTTCGGTAAAATGCTGACGATGACCCATCTGCTTGCGATGGTGCTTGCGGCGACGGAACTTGACGATCTTGATCTTGTCCGCGCGGCCGTGGCTCTTGACCGTGGCACTGACCGTAGCGCCGTTCACGGTGGGCTGGCCAATCACGATGGAATCGCCATCACCCAACAGCAACACCTGGTCGAATACGACCGCGGCTCCTGGCTCGACATCGAGCAATTCAACGCGCAGGGTCTCACCCTGCATAACGCGGTATTGCTTACCGCCCGTAACAACGACTGCGTACATGCTGAAACCTCTTCTGTAGTTATTCTAGCCCCATAAAAAGGGCGCGCGAGGATAGCGGGCTCCCGGATTCGGGTCAAGCTGGTGGTTCGCGGCAAACATCAGGCGCATGCCGACTCAAAGCCCGCTGAATCCCTGCTGTGCGAGGGCCCAGCCTAGCGTGTTTTCACATTGCCGCCACCCGCGCTCCGGGATAAGGTGTCCGCTTTACCGGAGCCCTTCTATGGCGATGGACACGATCCGTATTCGCGGCGCACGGACGCACAATCTCAAAAACATCGACCTGGACCTGCCGCGCGACAAATTGATCGTGATTACCGGCCTTTCCGGGTCTGGCAAGAGTTCGCTCGCGTTCGACACCATCTATGCCGAGGGCCAGCGTCGCTACGTGGAGTCGTTGTCGGCGTATGCGCGCCAATTTCTGTCGATCATGGAAAAGCCCGATGTCGACCACATCGAGGGCCTGTCGCCGGCGATCTCCATCGAACAGAAATCGACCTCACACAACCCGCGCTCCACCGTCGGCACCATCACCGAGATTTACGACTATCTGCGTCTGTTGTTTGCGCGCACAGGCACGCCGCGCTGCCCGGATCATGGCGTGCCGCTGGAAGCGCAGACAGTCTCGCAGATGGTCGATGCCACCCTTGCATTGAACGCCGAGCACCGCTACATGCTGCTGGCGCCAGTGATCCGCGAACGCAAAGGCGAGCACGTTCAAATCTTCGATCAGCTGCGCGGCCAAGGGTTTGTCCGGGTGCGCGTCAACGGCACCCTCCATGAGATCGAGGCGGTGCCGGAGCTTGGGCTACGCATCAAGCACACGATCGAAGCCGTGGTCGACCGCTTCCGTCCCAAGGCCGACATCAAGCAGCGCCTGGCGGAGTCGTTCGAAACTGCGTTGCGCCTCGGTGAGGGCCTGGTGATCGTTGTGGATATAGACGACGACAAAGCCAAGGAGCTGCTGTACTCGTCGAAATTCTCCTGTCCGATCTGCGATTACTCACTGTCGGAGATGGAACCTCGGCTGTTTTCTTTCAACTCGCCGATGGGCGCGTGCAGTTCCTGTGATGGCTTGGGCGTGACCCAGTATTTTGACCCGGCGCGTGTCGTTGTGCATCCCGAACTCGGGCTGGCCGCCGGTGCGGTGCGCGGTTGGGATCGGCGCAATCCGTACTACTTCCACATGATCCAGTCGTTGGCGCGGCACTACAAATTCGAAGTGGAAACATTGTGGCGCGAATTGCCGGCGGCCATACGTGAGAAAGTGCTGCAGGGCAGCGGCAAGGAAGAAATCGAATTTCGCTATCTGTCCGAGAGCGGCACCTCGATGGTGCGCAAGCACAAGTTCGAGGGCATCATCCCCAACCTCGAGCGCCGATACCGCGAAACCGATTCGCCGGTTGTACGCGAAGAACTCGCCAAGTTCATAAGCGAACAGCCGTGCAAAGAATGTGCGGGCCAGCGCCTGAATCGTTCCGCACGCCACGTTTTCATCGCCGAACGCACGCTGCCGCAGATCACTGCATTGGCAATCGAGGAGAGCATGCGCTGGTTCGAAACGCTGACTCTGAGCGGCTGGCGCGGCGAGATCGCGACGAAGATTGTCAAAGAGATTCGCGAACGCCTGCGCTTCCTGGTCGATGTCGGCCTCGAATACCTGACGCTCGATCGCAAGGCTGATTCGCTTTCCGGCGGTGAAGCGCAGCGCATCCGCCTCGCCTCGCAAATCGGAGCCGGTCTGGTCGGCGTGATGTATGTGCTCGACGAGCCCTCGATCGGCTTGCATCAGCGCGACAACGAACGCCTGCTCGGCACCCTGACGCGACTGCGCGATCTGGGCAATACCGTGATCGTGGTCGAGCATGATGAAGACGCCATCCGCATGGCCGATCACCTGCTCGATATCGGCCCGGCCGCGGGCGTGCATGGTGGCGAGATCGTCGCGCAGGGTTCGCTCGCCGACTTGCTGGCCGCACCGCGCTCGCTGACCGGCGATTACCTCAGTGGCCGCAAGCGCATCGTCACTCCGGCCGAACGCCGCCCGTTTGATCACGGCAAGGCACTGCGCGTGCTCGGCGCCAATGGCAACAATCTGCACAATGTGGATCTGGAACTCCCGGCGGGCCTGTTCACCTGCATTACGGGTGTGTCCGGCTCGGGCAAATCCACACTGATCAACGACACCCTGTATCGATTGGCCGCGGCCGAATTGAACGGTGCCAGCGAGCGCCCGGCCGCGCATCGTTCGGTCACCGGCCTGGATCTGTTCGACAAGGTCGTCGAGATCGATCAGTCGCCGATCGGACGCACGCCGCGTTCCAATCCGGCGACATACACCGGCTTGTTCACGCCACTGCGCGATTTGTATGCGCAAGTTCCCGAGGCACGTTCACGCGGCTACGGGCCGGGGCGTTTCAGTTTCAACGTCAAGGGCGGCCGCTGCGAGGCCTGCCAGGGCGATGGCCTGATCAAGGTCGAGATGCATTTCCTGCCTGACGTTTACGTCTCCTGCGATCTCTGCCACGGCAAGCGTTACAACCGCGAAACACTGGAGATCACCTACAAGGGCCATAGCATTCACGACGTGCTCGATATGACCATCGAGGACGGGCTCAAGCTGTTTGCCACCGTGCCCGTGCTGGCGCGCAAGCTGGAAACGTTGGTTGCCGTCGGGCTGAGCTACATCAAACTCGGCCAGAGCGCGACCACCCTGTCCGGTGGCGAAGCGCAGCGCGTGAAACTTTCGCGCGAGCTTTCCAAACGCGACACCGGCCGCACGCTCTACATCCTTGATGAGCCGACCACCGGCCTGCACTTCCATGACATCGCGCAGTTGCTTGAAGTGTTGCATCGACTCAGCGAAGCGGGCAACACCGTGGTCGTGATCGAACACAATCTCGATGTCATCAAGACCGCCGACTGGGTCATCGATCTGGGCCCCGAGGGCGGTGAGCGCGGCGGACGCATCATTGCTTCGGGAACGCCCGAATTCATCGCGCAGCAACCGCACTCGCACACCGGGCGTTTCCTTGCCCGCGTGCTCAACGAAAAACGCGGCGAACCGGTCGCAGAGTTTGCCAGAAAGAAAGCAGCGGCAAAAACATCCGCGCCGTCCGCACCGGAACGCAAACCTGCCGCGAAAAAATTCGCCGCCAAGAAATCAGTCGCCAGGAAAACCGGCGGAAAGAAATCCCGATGAGTGAAGTCAGTGTGAATCAGCAGCCACTGTTGATCCGCGTTCACGTCAGCACGCGCTGGGGCGATATGGATGCGTTCAACCATGTCAACAACAGCGTCTATTCCACTTATCTGGAAGAAGCCCGGTTGCAGTGGTTCCGCACCTTTGACGGCCCCTGGTCCAGTCCCGAATCGGCGCCAGTGATCGCCGCCATGACGATCAACTATCGAAAGCCCGTCGAATGGCCGGCCGAGCTATCGATTGAACTCTACGCTGGCAGAGTCGGGCGCAGCAGCGTGGTGATTCCATTTCGCATGCTAGACCACAGCGACGCGTCGATCGTCTACGCCGAAGGCGACACCGTATTGGTCTGGACCGCACCCAAACTCGGTACCTCGATTCCCCTGCCCGACTACGTGCGTCGCGCGCTGGGCGCGTAACAATCACGCCACCGCACCCGCTGTTGTGGGAGCCGCTTCAGCCGCGAAACTCTTGCTGTAAATCAACAACAAGAGCTTCGCGGCTAAAGCCGCTCCCACAAGAGCGCTGCTACCTTCGACGGATCGGCTTAATTGGCGGTCTTGGGCTTGGGCGGCGGCGCAACCACAAAACCCGCCTCCAGCACTTCGCCCGATTTCAAGGTCAGTGTGATCGTCGTGCTGTCGCCTTTGTGCATCTCACGCTTCGGCTGCATCAGCATGAAGTGTGCGCCACTGGGCTTGAAGGTGAACTTCGCGCCTGGGGCAATCTTCACCGAGGGCAACTCTCGCATCTTTGCGATGTCGTTTTCCATCCGTGTCTCGTGCATCTCAACCAGGCCGAAATCAGGGCTGGACGCGGAGACAACTTCGATCTCGCTGTCGCCCTCGTTGATCAGAACCGCATAGGCCGAACGCATCCGCGCCGTCGGCGGTGCATCACGAATCCAGGTGTCGTGTACCTGCAATACGCCAGCGCTGGCGCCAGCAAATGCCGAGCAGAAAACCAGCAATCCGACCGTCAACACCGCACGCGCTAACATCATGTTCACACCCTCCATCAATGAATAAAAAAACTCTGCACGCCGGTGCAAACATCTCGGAGCAGCAACCCGCTCGCATTGGAGCGGAGCAAGACAACGCATCCGCGCGGCGATCAAACAAATGTCGTCCGCGCCACTCCTGCGGGCTTAGTGTTACATGGTACTTTGTGACGATAGCTCATCATCGAAGTATCGCCCCATGATCGAACGAATCGCGCACGACAAGATTCTGGAACTGCGAATGGCACGCCCGCCGGTCAATGCCATCTCCCCGGAATTCTGCAAGGCCCTGCTCAGCGCACTGCGCGATGCACCTGGTGAGGGTTTTCGCGCCGCAGTCATCAGCGGCGCGCCCGGCATGTTCTCGGCCGGGCTGGATGTTCCCGCACTGCTGCAACTCGATCGCGCCGGCATTATCGCCTTCTGGGGCGACTTCTTCCAATTGATGGCCGTGGTCGCGCGCTCCCCGATTCCCACGGTCGCTGCTATTACTGGCCACTCTCCGGCTGGCGGCGCGGTGATCAGCATCTTCTGCGACTACCGCGTCATGGCGCGCGGGAATTTCAAAATTGGCCTGAACGAAGTGCAGGTCGGATTGGTCGTACCCGAGGTCATCCAACTCGCGTTCAAGCGCCTGCTCGGCGCACATCGCGCCGAACGCATGATGGTTGCCGGCGCGATGATCGATCCCGAAGCTGCGTTGCAGATCGGCCTCGTGGATGAACTCGCCGAAGTCGATCAGGTGATTCCGCAAGCACTGGCCTGGTGCCAAAAACAGCTCGCGCTGCCGACCGAGGCGATGAGTGGCACGCGCCGCCTCGCCCGTCGCGACCTGGCCGACATCATGGGCGATGCCACACGCTACCCGGCGGACGCATTTGCCGATTCCTGGTTTGGCGAAGAAACCCAGGCGACACTGCAGGCCATGGTGGCAAAGCTCAAGGCCAAGAAGGGCTGAGCCTCCTGTCCAGCTCGTCGTGAGCGATTGGCACGACTCATTGCTGCGCACCCGCTCACCTTGATTGCAATTGTTTGGCGCCGAATGCAAACGCCTGCCCCGCGCTGACCTCAAATAGCAAGTGCATTGTCAGGCAACGACGAGCTTCGATCGCAATCGCGCCAGCGGCCCTGAAGTGCCTGTTTCAGCGCGCTTTGCACCGATAGAACACGCGCGCCGCGCGCAATCTCACGCGAAATCCGCACCCGAAAGAGCCACAGCTACGCCGCTCCGTGCTGTACCAGACATGGGTCGTCCACGTGCTCATCCGCCTCTAGGCGTTCTCTTCCGAACTCGGATGTCGCGTCATTGTCGATGTCTTCAATCGTTAGTTCGCGCATCGACGCGTCTGCGTCTGCGTCTGCAAAAGCCATGATCGAAGGGACGCCCACGACTATAGAATAGGAAAAGCAAGCATGTTAGATTCTTCGGTTGAAGAAGTTCGTTGATTCGATTCAACACCGTACCGCACGTATATAAGCCAGGCGTGCGTTGATGGACCTGCCGCCATGCACCTCTTGCATACGCCCAGCGTTGCATCTGGCGCGAGCAACCTCATCATTGCCAATGAAGCCCGACCATGAAAAAGAGAATTCGATTTGCTGCGTCACTGCTCTTGACAGGGCTTGCAGGGTGCATGCCCGGACCGCTTGTAAAGCTCGACACTCCGATGGTGGAGGCCGGAAAGGCCGAGCACGTAGTAATTTTTCTCACTCAGTCGGAAGTATTAGTAGATGATGCCGACGTTGGTAGCGGCGGTGGTGGACTGTTGGGAGTGTTGATCGAGGTCGCAATCGAATCCGCAAAAACCAAGAACCGCCAGGAAGCGATTGCGCCCCTGCGTGACGCGTTGCTCGACTACCAGTACGAAGCCAAGCTCATCGAGGCGATCGAAGCTCATCTGCCTACCAGCATGGTCAAGGCAGATGCGCGGTTCAAGGTCGTCCGCAATAATGAGGAATGGAGAGCGCACTTGCAAAGCGTCTTACCCGCCAATGTGTTTTTGGTGAGTACGAGATACGCATTTGAGCAAGATTTCGAGATCGCCTATGTGAGCGCGGGCGTGACACTACAGAAGTTCAGCACCATGCCGCCTGACGAAAAGCAATGGAAGAAGATGTCGTCCAAGCAGCGCAAGGCGATCGAGCCTACATTGCTGCATGAGGGCAGTTACTCGTCGCAGCACGTGACCCGCAGCCCTTTCGTCAAACAGAAAAAACTCGCGGAATGGCGCGCTACGAACAGAATGCGGCCAGCTGGCGTCAAAATGGGGCCGAGCCGGTACGGATCGCATTTGCAACGGCGCTGAACGAGATTGCGTCGCTGATTCAGCGCGATGGTGAACGCAGCCTTCCGCCAACCCCGAAGAAAAAGGATACGCGCGCGTTTCTGGCGCATCCTTAC
>JAWXCG010000073.1:0-22885 GCA_034440555.1 Pseudomonadota bacterium | reverse complement strand
TCCTTCCTCGAACTGACTCAAGCCTGGCGTGCCGGTGAGCTGGCTGCGCGCGATCAGCTGGTGGGCCTGGTCTATGACGAAGTGCGTGCGATCGCACGCCGGCAACTTGCCCTGCACAGCGAGGCCACGCTGCGCCCGACCGAACTTGCACACGAAGCGCTGATACGGGTGCTGCAGCAGACTGGCGAATGGCAGAGTCGGCGCCATTTGTTGAACGTGATCGCGCTGGCGACTCGGCAAGTACTGGTCGATTCGGCACGGCGCCGGCACGCGCAGAAGCGTGATGGTGGCGTGCCCACCGACCTGGAATCGGCGGAGGCCGGGGCCATTGCCGCACCCGACAGCGTGCGCCTGACTGAGGCGTTGGACGCGCTGGCGCAAACCGATGGGCGCGCGGCCGAGGTGATCACGCTGACCTATTTCACCGGGCTCGATCGCATGGAAATTGCCGCATTGATGGAGGTATCAGCCAGCACGGTGGATCGCGCCCTGCGCTTTGGTCGCGCCTGGTTGAAGGATGCGCTGGGCGACGAGGCGGTGCCGGCGCATGTCTGAGTCCCCGCATTCGCTCGCGCTGCTGTTTGACCAGCTGATCGTGCTCGACGCGGCGCAGCGCGAAGCGCGATTGGCTTTGTTGGGGCCCGAACTGGCTGCCCGGCTGCGCGCGTTGTTGACTGCGGACCAGAGCGATGACGCAGCGATCGAGCAGGCCATCGTCATCGACGCCAGCGCCGCGATCGATGCGCACGCGGCCGGCACCCGCATCGGGCCGTGGCGCGTAGTGCGCGAACTCGGATCTGGCGGCATGGGCACGGTGCTGTTGGCCGAACGCGACGGCGCCGACTTCAGCCAGCAAGTTGCGATCAAGTTGATTCGTGGATTTCCATCCACGGATGGCATTCGCCGCCTGCGCCAGGAACGGCAGATTCTCGCCACGCTCGAGCACCCCAACATCGCGCGCCTCATTGATGGCGGCGAAACCGACGCGGGTCAGCCCTATCTGGTTGTCGAGTACATACGCGGCCTCACTCTTGATGCCCATGTGCGCGCCCAGCTTCCGGATCGCGATGGCCGCATCGAGCTGATCGAGCGCATCGGCAGCGCGGTGCAACACGCGCATCAGCATCTGGTCATTCATCGTGACCTGAAACCAGCCAACGTGATGATTCGCGAGGACGGCGAGATCAAGCTGCTCGATTTCGGCGTCGCCAAACTGCTCGATCTGAGCAGTGATGGCTCCGCGGTCGAATCAACCCGCGTGTTCACGCCGGGTTATGCCAGTCCGGAGCAGCGCGCGGGACAACCGATCAGTATCGCCAGCGATGTTTTCAGTCTTGGTGCGATGCTGCGCGAGCTACTCGCGCTCGACAGCGAAAAGCCCGCACCGTTGGACGCCGAACTCTCTGGCATCATCGCCAAGGCCAGCGCCGATCAGCCAGCGCAACGCTACGCCACGGTGGCAGCATTCTGCGACGATCTATCGCGCTATCGCCGCGGCTTACCGATCGCCGCGGCTGCCGACACAGGCTGGTACCGGGCGCGCAAGTTTTTCGGTCGGCATCGCCTGGCCAGTGCCGCCAGTCTGCTTGCCATAGCCGTGATCGGCATATTGATCTGGTATCTGGTCGCTGCGCTCGACCAGGCGCGCCAGCAACGAACCGTGGCCGACAACGCACGCGTCAGTGCCGAGCAAAGTCTTGAGCGTTCCAAATCGGTGATCGAGTTTTTTGCCGAAATGTTCGAGGGCGTCGCTCCCGAACATGCACTGGGTAAAACGCTGGCGCCGTCCGATTTGCTGGCGCGCGCGGAGCGTCTGTTGCGCGATAAACCACCGGCCGATGCGGGCCTGCACGCGGATCTTTCGACCACGCTGGGCGGCCTTTATCACAAGCTTGGCGATGGCGGCAATGCGGTGCGTCTGCTGCAGCAGGGTCTCCAGGGGCAGGTGCCGTCCGGGACCGGGGAGACATTGGAAATCGCAACACGGCATCTGATGTTGTCGCGCGCGCTGTTCTCGTTGGAGCGGCCCGAAGAAGCGATGGTGCACGTCAGGCAGGCCGTGGCCCTGCGTGAACCGCATATGCGCAGCGATCCCGAACTGCATGTCGCATCATTGATCGAACTTGCCCAGGGCAATCTGCAGTTGCGCGATGTTGCCGCTGCCCGCGCCGACCTGGACAAGGCGACTGCACTCGCTGCCACCGCCAACATAAACCCCGAGCTACTGCTGGAGATGGCCGACACTGATGGTGTGCTGGCCATGGACGAAGGCCACTTCGATGTCGCCGCCGGCGCAGCGCGCGATGGACTCGCCTTGTTGCAGGCGCATCCCGAGTTGCCCCGCACCCGCCTGATCCAGTTGGAACGAACGCTGGGGCGCGCACTGACCGCCAGTGGTCAGCTGGCGGACGCCGAGGCCGCGTTTAAGCGTGCGATTGCCGCGCAGCAAGCATGGATCGGCGACAGCGGCTCGCGCGCTGCGTCGCTCTACAACGACTACGGCATTCTGCTGACGGTACTCGGGCGCTATGCCGATGCCGAACAGGCGTTTCGCAGCGGTGCCGAGATTCAGGCTGCCAGCGGAGGACTGGCGCCTGACCAGAGCCCGGTGTATTTAAACAATCTGTGCGACT
Organism: Pseudomonadota bacterium; assembly: GCA_034440555.1. GTDB lineage: Bacteria > Pseudomonadota > Gammaproteobacteria > Xanthomonadales > Ahniellaceae > 0-14-3-00-62-12. Next base: position 20,252 of record JAWXCG010000073.1, on the reverse strand, counting down.
TGCAGATCGCGCAGGGCAAGTATGCCGACGCACTGGACAATTGTCGCGCCGCCCTGGTGTTTCATCGTGACGCCGCGCCCGACAATCCGGATCGCATGATCGTCGCCAGTAATCTCGCACGGGTGATGGCACTGAACGGCGAAGCAACCGCGGCGCTCAAGTCATTGCAAACGCTACGCGTACTTGCCGCTGGTTCGGCCGGTGCAGACAGCTACCTCGCCGCTCTGCACACGGTGCGCGCGGTGCGCGCCGCTCTGCTTGTGCGTGACTTGACTGCCGCGCGCGAACTGGGCGATCGCAGCGTGACTATGTTCGACGCCCTGTTCCCGGCGCCCCACCCATGGCGCGCGCGCGCGCTGCGCATGCGCGCACTGGTGCTGATTGCCGAAAGCCAGTACGACGCAGCCGACGCCGATCTGGCGCGCGCTCACGATGAAGCCGTCAAGGTACTGGCCAAGGGACATCCGCTGACTGCGCAGATCGAAGTCGATCAAGCCGAAGTCGCCGAACTGCGCGGCGATCGCAGCCGCGCTCGTCAGCTGATCGGCACTGCGCTGCCGGTCCTGCGCGGCTGCTGCAGTTCCATTGAAATCGATCGTGTGCGCGCCGAAGCGCTGGCTGTCCGCGTCGGCGAGTCCTGAGCTATTGGGCCATGACACCGTTTTGGCCATGACACCGTTTTGAACATGACAAAAGGGAAACGGCTGGTGTTCCGACACGATCGTCTAGCCGCGCAACGCGGCGACCAACCGGCGGGAACTAACCAGCACGGGTTCCGACTTGCGGGCACAAAGTGCACTATCGCTGAACATCGCCTTCCGCCGGCATAGTGCGTCGTTCTAGCCCAATTTGCCCGACTGCAGCGGCCCGCGATCCCCTCCAGCTCGAAAAGACTCAAGGAGTTGCTCCATGCGCAACAAGCACATCACCGCGGTCACATTGGTTGCCGGGCTGACCGGCCTGAGCTTCTGTGGCCTCGCGCTTGCTCAGACTGATCAGTCGCAACCGGAACAGTCGCAACCGGACCACTCGCAACCGGAACAGTCCGAGAGCGAAACCAACAAGATGGAAGAAATTGTAGTCACCGCCACCAAGCGAGAGGCCGGTATCTACGACGTGCCGGTGGCGATCAGTGCGTTCACCGCAGAGACCATGGAATTGAGTGGTGTCACCGACCTGATCGACATCGGCAAGTTCGTGCCCAACCTAAACGTTACCGAGTTTTCCGCTGGCCACACGGCATCGGTCAATCCCTTTATTCGCGGCATCGGGCTGCAGGATCATCTGATCACGACCGATCCGGGCGTTGGCGTCTATGTCGATGGTGTCTACCTCGGCCGCCAAGTCGGGCAGAACTGGAGCTTGTCCAACATCGAGCGCGTGGAAGTGCTGCGCGGGCCGCAAGGCACCTTGTACGGACGCAACTCCATTGGCGGCGCGATCAATATCATCACGCGTCAGCCGGGCGATGAAGAGGGTGGACGCATCGCGCTGGAGGCGGGCTCGCGTGGTCGCTTGAACGGCGACTTCTATACCAATCTCAAGGTCGACGAACACTGGGCATTGTCGGTTAACGGTGCCTACAAGCAGCGCGGCGGCGTTGGCGATTTCGTGCTGCTGGATAATCCACGCAAGGAAGTGGGTGAACTTCAGGACAATTCGGCCCGGGTGGCGGTGAAGTGGACGCCCACCGATCAGTTTTCGCTGCTGCTGGTGGCCGACGCCAACGAAGGTGACAACGGCCTGCGACCTTACACTACGTTGATTGATGAACTGCCGAACGGCGCCGTGTACCTGGCTGGCTTCCGCAATTCCGATCTGGCCGCGGACCCCTATGACAACAACACCGGTCAAGCCGATCAAATTGGGGTCACCAACGAAGCGAACGGTTTCGCATTGACCGCCGACTGGTTCATGACCGAAGCGCTCGCCGGCAAGCTCATCCTCAGCGACCGTCATTCTGAGTATCAGGCAGGTCTGGACGACGACAGCCTGTTCGAGAATTTCCTGTCGTTTCCAGAAGATGGCGAAGCCGACCAGACCTCCGCCGAATTGCAGGTCAATGGCATCTACGAGCGCTGGGATTTTGTTGCCGGCCTTTACTACTTCAAGGAAGAAGGTTCCAACCTGCAGGACCCGAACGTATTTCTCGGCGGTGCCGGCACCTACTTTCTGGATCAGAACGTCCGCAGCAAGGCCGTCTACGGCAACATGGGCTTCCAGATCACCGATCAGTTCCGTCTGGCCGGCGGCCTGCGTTTCACCCGGGATGACAAAGAGGCATTTGTCGACATCAACAATTTCGTGTTCACCCGCGGCGAACGCGACTGGTCAGAGACCAGTTTGGATCTGTCCGGCGTGTATGCGCTCGGTAACGGCATGAGCCTGTATGGCACCGTGCAGAATGGTTATCAGTCGGGCCAGTTTCCGCCGCGCGCTTACTGCCTGTTCGGCAATCTGGCCATTGGCCAGCCGGGCAACGTCACCGCGGACAACTGCTTCGTCGCCGGTGACAACATCACCGCGCAAAACTACGAAGTGGGGCTCAAGGGTCAGCCCTTCAACAATTTGAGCATGAGTGTGAGCGCGTTTCACACTCAGTACTCGGACCTGCCGTATCAGGTGAGCACCACCTCAGGAGCAGGTTTTGACACGCGCAACATTATTGTCGACCAGGACTCCAACGGTGTGGAATGGGAAAGCACTTTGCTGATGGGCGACAGCTTCCGACTGCACACCTCGGTCGGTTACATCAACGTGGATGTCGACGATCCGGTCGCTGTTGCGCCGCTGACCCCAGAGTGGACGGCATCAATCAGCCCCGAATATTCGGTCAATCTGTCCGGTGGAAGCTTACTGCTGCGCGCTGACTGGTCCTATCGTGACGAGATGTTCGGCGAACCCACACCCGATCCGACACGCTTCACCCGCATCGATTCGCGCAGCCTGCTGAATCTCAATGTGACTTACCAACCCGAAAACGGAAACTGGACGCTGGGTGCCTACGGTCGCAACGTCACCGACGAACGTTACGACCAGGGCCGTTTGAATACCGGTGACTACGTGCTGGTCATGCTGAGCAACGACGCCAGCGAGTTTGGCCTGCGCTTTACGCAGTATTTCGGCAAGTAGAGCGGGCTCGCTGCGAGCTGGCAATGAATCAGGTCGGGTGCCCCGAAAGGGGTGCCCGACATCAGCCGGCTCGAATCGTCTTGAGTGCCTGCAATCGCAGCGCGGCAAATCGTCTGGCTAGACGACGATCTCGACCGCACCTCCGCGCAGACAATGATCACTGGACATGCTCGAGCCGTAGGCGCCAGCGGGAAAGAACGCCAGAAGATCGCCTTCCTGGATTTGCGGAAGCAGGATGTCACGCCCCCAGATGTCACCGGATTCGTTGATGTTGCCCGCGATGGCATACGGCTGCGTGGCGAAAGCGAAAGGCTGGCGCAACGCGATCGCGGTGAGCGCAATACCGTGCATGGCGGGATTGAGGTTGATGGCAAAGCCGGCGTTGACACCGAGCCAGGTGATGCCGCGACGCGTTTCGATGGTGTTGGCTTCGACCACAAGCATGCCCGACGAAGCGGAAACAAACGTTCCGGGTTCACACAAAATGGTGGCGCCAAGCGGCGCTAGCAGATCGGCAATCAATGCCGCCCACGAGGTCAGCGACAGCGGCTGGTCAGTGGCAACGTAGCGGCCACCCAGGCCACCACCGACATTGATGTATTTCAGCTGCGGGATCTGCCTGGCGATGCTGGCCAGGCGACCGAACGCCTTGGCGACTTGCGGAGAACTGTTCTCGGTCAGTCCCCAGCCGATGTGCATGTGAATGGCGTCGACGCGTAAGCCAAGCGCGGTGACCACTTCGAGGATATGCGGCAAATCCGCCGGCTCGAACCCGAACCTGGATTCGCCATAAGTCATCTTCGGATTGTCGCCATAGCCGACACGCACTCCGGGATTGAAACGCAGCCCCACTGCGGTGCCCTTCGGCGCTGACGCGGCGTAGCGACGCAGAGCCGACAAGGTATCGTGTGTGCAATGCACGCCGCTGGTTGCCAGACAGGCCAATTCAGGCGACGACAGCATGCCGGCGTTGAAGGAGATCTCTTCGGGCGCAAAGCCCGCAGCGAGCGCCAGTTCCACCTCGCGCGGCGAGCAGGTATCGAGCCCCACATTGCGCGTGTCGCGAACCGCCTGCAGCACTCCCGGATGGCGATTGGATTTCATTGCATAGTAGATGCGATGCGCGACACCGACTTCGTCCAGCGCGCGTTGCATTTTGCGCAGCTGACTCTGAACGGTGGCCTTGCTGTAGACGTAGAGCGGCGTTCCATGTTCGCGCGCCAGAGCCGCCAGGGATTGTCCGTCACAAAGGATGTCGTCTTCGAGCACAACGTGGCTTTCGTTTTGCCACCAGGGATGAGTCATCGTCAAGTGCGCTGTGCGTCAAGGGAAGAAGATGCCGGCAATCATCGTCAAAGTGCAGCTCGGCGGCAAGCACTGCGCCCGACTCAGTGAGGTCATCGTCAGCGTGCGGCGATGACCTCGGGTGGGCTGCTCGCTGCCGTCGCATCACTCCTGCTCTTGCACCTGCAACGTATAGCCCATTGGAACAGTGCTGCTCAACCGACCAGGCGGCACCGGCACGTTGAACTGGAATCGATAGCGTGTTTCCAGACCGGCGCTGGCGTCCTGCTCCATGGCGATGGGCAAGCCTTCTGCGTCCACCCACAGCACCAGTTGTGTAGCGCCCAGGTCCAGTGCCCAGCCCTGCGCCTGACGTCCGTCAATGCTGCGTGTGTGTTTCAGCCTGGCCGCCTTACCCTGAAATTGACGTATCTCTTCCAGCCAGTCGAGGCTTGCATGCGGCGTGCTCGGCAGCGCAGGCAGCGGCATCAAGCTCGCTTCCCTGGAGTCGTGCAACAGCGTGAGCAGCTGTCGTCGGGTGTTGTCGACGATGATGCTCAACTGGTCGCCGACGTCGGTGCGCACGCTGCCATCGGCGCCAACCAGTATTTGCGATGTTTGCACTGCCTCACCGTTGAAGCGCTGCTCGACCTGCATCGCCAGTGTCTTGAAGTCCAGAAAATGCGCGCGCACTGCGGCAAAGGCGCGGCCGCTATCGGGCAGCAAGGGAAGAATGATCAAGGCGCACGCGGTCAGCGACATGACTGCAGCAAAGACGAGGCGGCGGCTGCCAAGAGTGGGTTTGGTTTCCCCTGCCTGCAGCAGGCGCGCTGTAAGGTTTCGCTGAGCCGCATTGACCGCAGCCTCAGCGACTGCCGCAGTGGCTTGGACATGCGCGGCGAGCGCGGCAGAGAGTTGCTGTTCGACTGGTTGGTTCATGACTGACCCTCCTGCGATGCTTGTTCGATGTGTGTTTCAAGACGGCGCTTGGCGCGATGCAGCGTCACGCTGACGCTGTTCTGGCTCAACTGCAGCGCGCTGGCGATATCGGCGATGTCCAGCCCTTGCAGATAGCGCAGGCTGAAGCATTGCGCCTCGCGTCGCGAAAGGCCGGCGAGTGCGGCGCGCAGACGCCGCGCGCGCTCCGCCTCGAGACCCGCCTGCTCTGCCGAACCGACGCTATCGGGTGCCTGCGCGCGCCACAGCGGCAACAGCCGCCACCAACGCTGTTGCCGTCGCAATACATCAATGGCGGCACGTGTCGACGTCGCAGTCAGATAGGCGGGCCACGACTCTACGCGTTGCTTCGGGGATTCGATCAGGCGCAGGAAAACGTCCTGTTGTACATCTTCGGCCAGCGACGCGTCACCCAGCACACGATAGGCGGCCTTGAAGACCAGCGCTCCGTATAACTGGGCCAGAGTGGCCGCGTCGGCCGCGAACGCGGATCGAATCAATGGATCGCTCCGTTCAATGGGTAAGGGGCAGGGCATCGCGTTTCCTCCTGTGGGTGACAACCACACAGACGAGTGAGCCCGGACAATCTTACAGATCAACCCCGCAGCTGCGAATGCGAAGCCATGGCCGCGGCGACTGTAAGAATTCAAACCCTGGCACGTCACTACCGGAACACCCACCAGGAGTCGCACAAAGTCAAAGCAATATATTCCAAAAGCGAAGGTCACTGCGTCTGCGTCACTTCGCATGGCGGCAGCACTGGTTCACGCACGGCGCTGCATGCGCTGGACTGCGGCGTGCTTGATGGCGCTGTGCTGCTTGCCGGTTTGGGCCAAGGGGCCGAGCGCAGCCGAACTCGATGTTGAGATCGCCGCAGCCATGGCCGCCACAAACGCGCGCGGCCTGGCCATCGCGGTGATCGATGGCGGTCGAGTGGTGCACGCGCGCAGTTACGGCGAGCGCAACGCCGCGCGTCAGCCACTGCAGCGCGACACCATCATGTACGGCGCGTCGCTGACCAAGGCCGCCTTTGCCTACATGGTGATGCAACTGGTGGACGAGGGTCGGCTCGATCTGGATCGGCCGATCGCTGATTATCTGCGGCAGCCATTGCCGAGCTATCCCCAGGAAGATGGTTACGGCCCGTGGGCTGATCTTGCCGATGACGAGCGCTGGCGCGCCCTGACAGCGCGCATCTTGCTTACGCATAGCGCCGGATTCTCCAACTTCGCCTTCATCGAACCCGATGGCAAACTGCGCATTCACTTCGCACCTGGCGCGCGCTATGCGTACTCGGGAGAAGGCTTGATCCTGCTGCAGTTTGTGCTGCATCGTGGTCTGAATCTGGATGTTGGCGCCGAGATGCAACAACGCGTGTTCGATCGTTTTGGCATGACGCGGACCAGCATGATGTGGCGAGCAGATTTTGCGGAAAACCTCGCCGATGGCTGGGACATCAGTGGGCAACCGCATCCGCATGACGAGCGCAGCCGTGTGCGTGCGGCCGGATCCATGGACACCACGATTCGCGATATCGCACGTTTGGTGGCCGGCTATGTGCGCGGCGATGGGTTGTCGGCCAGCGCTCGTGCAGAACTGGTTCAGCCGCAGCTGTCCATCTCCACCGCCAGCCAGTTTCCATCGCTGCAGCCCGAGCTTCCTGCAAACCAACGTCGCGGCGATCTGGCATCAGGATTGGGTGTGATCACGTTCCAAGGCCGGCACGGCCGCGGCTTCATGAAGGGCGGGCACGATGACATCACGGCCAACACCTGGGTATGCGTTGAACGCGGCCAACGCTGCGTCGTGATCCTCGCCAACGACGTACGCGCTGAGGTGGCGTTTCCCAGGCTGGTGGCGTTTGTATTGGGCAACACAGGTGCGCCGTGGCGCTGGGAATACGGCGCGGCGCAATTCTGGAAGCACGAGTGAGCAACCTGTCGTAGCAATAGGTATTCAGTATCCGGGTCTATTGGCGCTGCATGTGCGCAGGCGCCGCTGCACCGCTAGACCCGACGCTCGATTCGCGTATGATCAGAATCAACGCGGCGGCGCAGCGACCAGAACGGAATATCGCGGCGAACGTGAAAACCCATTTGCTCGTACAGAGTTTTTGCACGCAGATTTTCATGGCTTACATGCAGAAACGGAATGCGGCCGCGATCAAGATTGTCATTCGACAACCGCGCAACCAGACGACGGGCAAAGCCGCGGCCGTTGAAATCCGGATGGGTGCAGACCGCGCTGATTTCCTGATGCGTCAGGGTAGCCAGTCGCTCGCCGATCATGGCTGCCAGCCGGCCCTCCTGGTAAATACCAAAATATCGGCCCAGCGCCATCGTGCGTTCGCGAAAATAATGCGGATACACCAGGGCAGTCAGCGCCAACACGTCCGCTCGATGGGCCTGGGTCAACTCGATGACCTCAGGCCCGTCGATGATCGCAATCGTCTGCGCGCAAATCATCTGTGCCAAAGGACGGAACGCTTCGAGCTGCCACAGGTCTGGCAGCCCGGGTGCCACGCCAAGCAGATAGACGCTTTCGCCCGGTGCGACCAGGGATTCGATCGCGTCGCTGACTTCAGCTTCGACGTGCGCGATGCCCAGGAAAGGCGCCATCTCGGCCGGAAAGCGTGCCACCTCACCCGCGCACAGAGCCAGCTCGCGGTGCCGGCTGCGCAGAGAAGACCAAAACGGATTGTCCAGTGTGTGCGAGGTCATGACCGACTGAATGCTACGCGATTTTTTCTGCGCGCAAGTCGGGCAGACCGGATTTGATCAGCTCAAATTTCATCCGTCGCGTATTTGTGGGTGCGACCGACCAGCGCAGCCGTCAAGTCAGCCGCGAAGTTTTTTCTGCACAGTCAACACGCGCACAACGAGCGCTGGCTTCGCGCATCTGCGCAGTAGCCATCAACTACTCAAAACCGTTCGCAAACACCGTATCGCCCGCTGGCAGTGTCAGCAATTCGATGCCATCGAGACTGATTTGCGCGCCGGCCCCGACGATCACCTGTCGGGCAAAATCGAAGTTGGCAACGCCATCGGCCACAGTGGTCACAAACCCGATGCGCTGCGCCTGGCGCCAGCCGATGGCACTGTAGATGTCGTAGTTGTCGAGCACACGCGTGCCTTCGATCAGCGCCCCCAGGCTGCGCGCGGCATTGGTAAAGGTCGTGGTATTGGACAGATACAAAACCGCCAGGTAGCGGCCGTTGGGCACGGTCAGTGCGTAGCTGAAAGCGGTTCCGCGACGGCTGTCCAGATGCAGCAGGTCGTCTTCGCTGCCATACAGGCCACGAAATCCGCTGCTGATGCTCGCTGCGCTGCCGCCGGTAAAACCAGTTTCGGCCTCGAAGCTGACTACGCCGTTGCCGACGTCGACACCGGTCATCGCGGCGCCGCCGACATTGATCGCTCGCGCCGTCGGTCGCGGCGCTGCAGCCGTGAGCACCAGCACGGCAGATTCGCCATGCACTGCCGCGCCGCCGTCGTTGACGCTGACGCGCAGTCGATAGGCGCCCGCGCTGTTCGGGGTCCACCAGGCCAATTTCGGATCGGCGCTGTCGATCTCGAAGGCGACTGTCGCCGGGCCTTCCAGCTGCGAGAAACTGATCGTTGCCGGCTGCGGCAAGTCGTCGTCATCGACCAGTGCACGCAAGCGCAATGGGCGACCGACGCGCGTGACCGGCTCCACCCAAAGCACTACCCGCGGCGAACGTGCAGCGGGAATGGGATGCACCACACGCACGCTGCGCGAAAACGTCGTGTTGCCGGCAAACGCCGCAACATAGCTGGTGCCCGTCGCCTGAGCGCGCAGCACCGTGCTGGCGTCCGGTGGTACTGGCAACGCGGGGGCGGTGAACGATGTGGTGCCGGTGGCGGTGCCGGTACTCGCACCAAAGCTGTAGCTGACGCTGCTTACTGCGGCATCGGCAGCACCCGCGGTGCCACTGAGGGCTACTGTGCCGGCATTGGTGTACAGCGTGCCTCCTGGCACGGGCAGTTGCAGCTGCACCGCGGGATCGATGAAAACCTGCGGCAAATGCCAGCGTTGTGCAATCAGCCACGGTGCCAGTTTGGCAACCGCATAGCTCTGCGGGAAAATGCCGTGGCCACCGCTGGCGAACTCGGTATACAGCGGATCGGCTCCAACCGTGCGCAGACCGGCAACGCCTTCGCGTGACGAAATCGGCAACACGGTGCCATCATTGGCCGCATGGAAAAACCACATCGGCACCCGCGCGATGATGGGATGCGTCACCACGCTGGAAATATTGTAGGCCGCGCAGACCGGCAACGCCGCCGCGGCGATGCTGTCGAAGTTGCTGGCCAATCCCAGCGCGCCGGCCCCGCCCATGGACAGGCCGGTGACATAGAGCCGCGCCGGGTCGAAGCCGAATTCGCGCTGCACGTCGTCCAGCATGTCGATCGATCCGACCAGCGGACCTTCGTTCGACCACCAGTCGTTGGGCTGGATATTCGGGCATTGCGGCGCGACCACGATCATCGGCACAGCGGCCGCTTCGACCGCATTGACCAAAGCGAACATGCCGTTGGCACTGTTGTTCAATTGCGCTGTGTTGTTGCTGCCACGCTCGCCCGAACCATGATAGAAAAGCAGCAGTGGGCAACGCCGATTGCTGCACGCCGCCGGCACGTAGATCCGATAGCGCAACGCGATGGCGCTGCCGCCATCGACCGACACCGTCCGCGAGGCAAAATCGCCGACCACCACCGTAGCGCAGGCAGTCAACGGCAATAGCATCGACACCCACAGCAGACCACTTATGTGCGCTCGCATATCTGCTCACCGCCTATGTAGCCGAGCGCGAGATGATACACACCTGCCCACATCCGCGGCGCCCGCGCGCTGCCAACTGCAGCACATTTTGCTTCACGCAGTTTGTCCGCGCATACGACGGCGTCCGCCCCCAAGAAGAACGCGGACTGCGCTGCGCACTACGAAACTGGCTAGTCGGTGCCTCTCACGCTTCTGACTGTGCTTCTGATTGGTGCAGCCAAAACGGTCAAGAAAATTTGAGCGTTGCAGATTGACTGAAGGCACATGATGCCCACATTGATCGCGTACCGATCCTGTGAACCAGGGAAGGTCTGAATAAGTCACCACTTCGTCTTCGCCGCACTGCTTATTGCTTGCCAAACTCCAAAAGACCTGCGGTTTTTCGCCCCCTGACTCAGGGGGCTATCGCGGCTCCGGAATTGTTCAAAGGTTCCCTGGCGGATAGTTATCGCACTGCGGCGCCGGTGTCGAACGCGATGCGCTGCGTTAACAGCGCCTTTCCTTCCGCGTCCTTCAGCCGCATGGAGAGTTCGCGACGCTTCCAGTCGATCTCCAGCATGCCGAAATTGGCCACGCTGTAAGCGCTGCCCAGGCGCTTGGCGTTGGGCACAGCCACCGGCCAGGTCTCGGTCAGACCGCTTGATGTCAGGTCCCACAGCGGATAGGCAACATTGCGCTTGAGCGAAGTAATTTCGCCGTAGTGGGTGTCGCCACTGATAAAGACGATGCCGCGCGCATTGGTGTTGCGAATCAGCTCGTACAACCGTTGCTGATCTTCGACGTAGTTGGCCCATGCTTCCCACGCAGGAAAGTCGGCGAGCACCTGCAGGCTGGAGCCAATGATGCGCAGGTCCGCAGGCCTGCGTAGTTCTTCCTCCAGCCACTGCCATTGCGTTTCACCCAGCATCGTGGCATTGGGGTCGGCATTGCGCACATACGGACCCGGCACCTCGCCAGTCTTGCCTTTTTGTTGCTCGTACCATAGATCGTAGGTTTTGGTATCGCCCCAGCGTGCGTCCACGGCGATTGGTGTGCGGTTGTAGCGCAGGTCGAGCAGAATGATCTGCACGCGTTGGCCGACAGGGCCGTAGTATTCAGAGGTGTAAATGCCGTTACGATCACGCCTGGGTGATTCCTTCGGCTCCTTCCAGAAATCCAGGAATTGACGACGCGTCTCTTCCTTCATCGGATAGTCGCCACCGGCGTCGTCTTCACCATAATCGTGGTCGTCCCAAGTGGCGATCACTGGCGTTTTTGCGCGTAGTTTCTTGAAGCCGGGGTTAGCTGCAAACTGTGCATACTTCTCGCGCATGACTTCGGGATCACGCGTGTCCAGATAGACATTGTCACCGAGAAATACGAACAGCTCGGGCTTTGACTTGACCACGGCATCCCAGATCGGCTGCTGTTTGTTCTCGCGCGCGCAGGAGCCAAAAGCGATACGCGTCAACGTCTCCTCGAGCGCGATGGCGCTCGTCGGCGCGCTCAATATCCCTGCAGCCAGCGTCAATACCAACGCAATTGTACGCATGGTCAGAAATTCGCATCGACAGCGAAGAACCATTGCCGCGGCGCGCCCGTCAGCAGTGTGTAACTGTTTCCATTCGGATCGGAAGTGACGAAGCCATTGCTGCCGACCGTGGAGAAGTATTCCTTTTCGAGCAGGTTGGTCACCTGCAGTTGCAACTTCAGCGCCTTGAATGCACCGACCTCACCGAAGTCATAACCGGCCGATGCGCTGAGCAACCAGAAGTCCTCGACTTTGGAGTCGTTCAAGTAGGTGATGAAGCGTTCATCAGTGTATTGCGCGATGATCCCCGCGCTGAGCGGGCCAGAGGTGTAACTCAGGTCCGACGTGAATAGCACCTGCGGAGTGCCCACCACCTGCTTGCCACCGGCAGGCACCAGGTTTTCTCCGTCAAGGTAATCCGAGCGATATTCAGAATCGTTGTAGGAGACCGAGTGGTACCAGTTGATTTCGTCGCTGAGGTTTAGCGCGAGCGCCGCCTCGACACCGTTGGACTGCACTTTGCCGACGTTGGCGAAGCTGGACGGGCAGCCGACAATACCTGCGCAACGGGCAATGGACAGTAAGCGGTTGTCAAAGCGCACGTTGTACAACGCGATTGAGGCCTGATACCAATCGCGCTCACTGCGCAGGCCGAGCTCGAACGTATCGGATGTCTCTGGCTCCAACGTATCTGCGAACAGGTTGAAAGCGGATTGGCTGGCGGAAAACGGGCCGCCTACGCCGGGTCGGAACGCGGCCATATTCTTGGTGTAAGAAGAGAAAATCTCTTCATTGTCGTTGAACTGATAGCGCGCAGCAATCTGCGGCAGGAAGCTGTCTTTGGATTCGATGCTGCCACCGGCACGTGAACCGATCAGGCTGATTGCATCGATATCGACGTCGGTGCCCTTGAATCCGACATCGATAGCCAAAGCGCCTTCGAGCAGGTCGATTCGATCACTGATGAAATACTGGGTGGTATCGGTATCAAAACGCTGCCGGAATACGCGCAGGTCCGGGTCACGATGAAAGAACGATTCATCTGGCGGGTTGTTGCGATCGAGGTTATAGAAATTGCGCTGCAGCCCATGCACGCTGTTCTCGAACCAGATGCCCGCGCTGACGGTGTTGATACCGAAGGTGGCCGAGATGCTGGGTATAAAGCCGGTGCGTTCGATGTCGTACTCGGTTGTGCGTATCGAAATCGGCACGGTTGGTGATGGACGGTAAGGCGTCGCCCACGTTCCCTGGCCCTCGTTGCGGTGATAGTAAGCGAGCATCTGAACGGCGATCGCATCGGTCGCCTGCCAGTCCAGATTCACCGATGCCATGTCGTCATCGCGCAATCCGCTCGCCGTGTAATACGCGTCGTCGAGACTATTCGCCGCCCCGCTATAGATTCCGTTGGCGGCATCAATCGCGCGTTGCCAGTCCGGTTGGTAATTGTCCCAGTCCCAGCCCAATCTGTGTTGCGACTCCAGTGACAAATCGGCGTAATCGATCTCATTGCGACGCGAGGTGGAAACATAGCCGGCAAGACTGAACCACTCGTTGCCGTAGACCAGTTTGCCGTTGAACTGTGACTGCTCCTGGTCGCCGGCACCTTTCCACTTATCCGTATCCGCGAACGCGAAACTGAGATAGCTGCTGAAGCCGCCATGCTGACCGCTGTCCATGCTGGCAAAGGTGCGCCAGGCACTGTCGCTGCCGAAACTCTGCGCCACGCGTACGCCAAAGTCCTGCTCTGGAGTTCTCGTAAAGAATTGCGCGGTGCCGCCCAAGTTGCTCGTCGATGCCGTGGCGATGGCACCGGCGCCTTGCGCCAGCTCAACGCGCTGCAAGTTCTCAGCGGCTACGGCGCGGCTGATGTGCATACCGTTGTGGTTGCCATAGCTCATGTCGCCGAGGGGAACACCATCCAAGGTAAAACCGAGCTGGTTTTGGCCAAAGCCGCGAATGCTGATGCGTGTCGACCACTCGTAGTTGCCGAATGGATCCGCGGATTGGAAGCTCACGCCCGGCAGCTTGCTCAGCAATTTCAACGGGCTGGTGCCGGCCGGGAGTTTCTGTGCCTGCGCTTGGATGTCCAGCTCTTGCACTTGACGCGTCTCGCCTTTGCCGATCACCGATATCCCTTCGAGCGTCGCTGCATCGGCATCGCCTGCATCCACGGCTGTACCCGCCGTGGGCTGCGCGAATGACGTGCCGGCGCAGAGCGCGCTGCAAATCGCGGTGGCAAGGAGTGAGCGAATCGCGTTCATGGCGTTACCTTTTCTTCGGGCCGCGCACGCTTTTCCTGCCATTGAGGAAGAAGGCCATGCTTGGCGTTGGTTGAGGCGCGCATGCTGCACGGCGCCGATGACACACGTGTGTTGAGTTGATGGCTTTGACTTGACAACCACGCTACGGGATTGTGTACATCGACCTGAGAACCGAAGATTTTCTTGATCGCGGATTCGGTCTTGCCGGCACTCTGCGCAAGCGGATGCCAACAGACGGGTGAGGTCTGTGCCGTGGTTCTACTTGCTTCGTCGACCGCATTTCACGCGCGTTGTTTACCCGCTATTTTTTCTGATTGTGCGCTCGGGCCTGCCTTGGTCACTCGGCGGCCAACCCCAATGCGGTCACGTGCGACTAAAGGGAATATCTAGAAACGCCCCTCTTTAGCACGACGCACAATCTCAGATCGCAGCACACGGCCTTGGATTACTCCGCATCGACTGTGCGAAGTTGATCAACGATCCAGCCGCTGCGTCTGCTCAAGGCGCCCATCTACCAGCAGCAGCAAGCGATAATCGCGTGACGAACCCGGATCGTAGATCCAGTCTTCTTGACGCAGCACGCGCACCCGCGCGTTCCCTTGGCCATCGCGCTCAAGCAGATCGCCGTAGCGTTCGCGCTGACGCTGTGGCAGGCCACAACGCGCGATGATTTCGCCATTGCTGATGCCAGGCAACAGCATGTCGAGATTGCATTTCTTGGGTTTTCGATCGAATCCATAGCCGAGGCCCTCTTCGCGTTGCAAGCGGTCGTCGCGAAACACCAGACGTTGTATGAAGCGATTGCTGCCGAAGTTGTAGAACCACACCTCTACCGAGCGTTCAACGCGCTGCTCCAACGGCCCGCGTTCACCGCGCACCAGCCATTCGCTGTAGCGGTCGGTCCAGAATGGTTCACCGCAGCGCTCGCGCACCTGCACCGCGTGATCGCCGGGATCAACCAGGCGCCCATTGCAGCGCAGTGCCTGGACCGGCATTGCAACGATCAGCAGCAGTGCAATTAGCGTGGTTTTCATGGAGGCTTCTGGCTCGCGGTCCGAATGTCCGCAGTAGATTCGAGCGTATCGCAATCAGGCTGTACTTCGGACGCGTCCGCTGAACGTTGCATGGACTTTTTCGGCGTTACCAATGTTCCGGGACCCAGCGCGTGCCGCAACAGCACGCAACCGGAACCGTCGCCCTAGGCGCATGCATGCACCGCGTCTCGCCCTTGAAGGCCGAGTCGCCAATTGGAAAGCACGCTTCCGCGATTTCGATCGAGACTAGTTGCTTTCACTCACCGAGCTGGGCGCCGCGATACCCAGACGCGTCGTCACCCTGCGCGCAAACCCGGGTTCGGCGCTAGGCATTCATCATTTTGCAACGCTTCCGCGACATCAAGGTGACATTTGTGAAAGCGCACATTACCTCACCTGCACCACCACGCAACAAGCCTTGGCGCATGGTGGCGTCAGCGCAGACCTGCTGCGCTTCATCCCACCTCGGAGATACCACATGTTCCTTCGCAAGACGCTTCTCTCACTCGCTGTCGGCTTCGCAGCCATCGTCGCCGTACCCGCATTTGCCGAACATCATGGCAAGCACGCCGAGATGGCCACGAGCGCACCGTCCATCGTGGGCATCGCCAGCACCAGCGCAGATTTTGAAACTCTGACCGCCGCGCTCACCGCCGCCGATCTGGTTACTACGCTCGAAGGCGCCGGTCCATTCACCGTGTTTGCGCCCACCGATGCCGCTTTTGCCAAGCTGCCTGCTGGCGCGCTCGACGACCTGCTCAAGCCAGAGAACAAAGACAAACTCACCGCAATCCTGACCTATCACGTGGTCTCGGGAAAGGTGTTGGCGTCTGATGTCGTCAAACTCAACAGCGCCAAAACGGTCAACGGCAAGAGTGCAAAGATCGTGGTGAAGAATGGCAAGGTGATGATTGATAACGCCACCGTTACCGCGACCGATATCAAGGCCAGCAACGGTGTGATCCACGTCATCGACAGCGTGCTGATGCCGTAAACGGGAATGTCCGGTCTGCGGCGCGGCAATCGAAACGTGGGATAGAAGCGAGGCACCCAGCACGCTGTGCGGCGATCAATGCTGCCGATCAGCGTGCCGTCTCCCTTTGCCCGCATTGCAACGTCGCAGATCCGTCCATCGATGTGCGAGCGCTCAAGCCTCTGCGTCAGAAGAATGTCCACTTCCATCGCGACTGCGGCCCAAGCGCGTCGGACGTTGGACGCATTACGGGACTCCAATGGACTCGTCTGTTCCCCACAGCGAGACCATCGCCATGCCCGCCGCGCGTTCCGCCTCACGCTCTGTGCTTTCACGAACCGGTTTTTCGCTGATCAGCCTTTTGCTGATCGGTCCCTCCCTGCTGCTGGCAACTACCCCGCTGGCCGCGCAGACGCCACCACCCGGCATGGCAGTGCACGGCCCCAACACCGCGGCAACGGTGTTGCCTGCCACCACAACCGAGATCGAGATCGATGTCGCCGGCATGGTGGCGCATACCCGTGTGCGGCAGCGCTTCATCAATCCAGGCGACGATTTTCTTGAGGGTCAGTATCGCCTGCCGATACCCGCCGACAGTGCTGTGTTCTCGATGCGCATCGAACTGGATGGGCGCCTGATTGAAGGCGAGATTCGCGAACGCGAAGCCGCACGCATCGAATACGAGGCCGCCAAAAGTGCTGGCATGGCGACTGCACTGGTGGAACGCCAGGCGGTCGATATGTTCTCCACCCGCGTCGCCAATATTCCGCCAAAGTCGGAAGTCAGCGTCGAGATCGAATACTTCCAGAGTGTCGGATATCGCGATGGCAGATTCGAGCTGGTGTTCCCACTGACGCTACGTCCGCGCTATGGCAGCACCGCGGCGCATGACCTGGGTGCGGCACTCGATGCCGTAGAGCCGGCGGCTACAGTCGGCGGCCCTACTTTGCCGGCGCGTATCGAAGTTCGCCTCGCCGCGGGCATTCCAATCCAGGCGCCGCAATCGACTTCGCACGCGATTCTGGTTCAGCACAAGGGGAAAGTATTTCAGATACTGACGCGCGAGGAGCGCATTGCCGCGGATCGCGATTACGTGCTGCATTGGACCCCGCAGTCCAACGTCGCCGCGCAGGCTGCAAGCTTTGTCGAGGACATCAATGGCGAGCGATACCTGAGCCTGATGCTGGTGCCACCGACGCAGGCTGGCCCGCGCCTGCCGCGCGAACTGATTCTGGTGCTGGACAGCTCGGGCTCGATGATGGGTGCGGCCTGGAATGGCGCACAAAAAGCGGCGGACTTCGCATTGACCCAGCTCGCGCCCGGCGACTATTTCAATGTTGTCGATTTTGATAGCACTGCCCGTGCGCTCAGCCCGATGTCGTTACCGATGAATGCGCAAACCATCGCGACCGCGCGCGAGTTCGTTGCCACGCGCAGTGCAGATGGCGGCACCGAGATTGCCGGCGCGCTCGATCTGGCGCTGTCATTTCCGCCAGTCAACACGCATGTACGCCAGGTCGTGTTCATCACCGATGGTGCGGTCGGCAATGAGGAAGAGATCTATCGTCATATCGCCGCAGGCAACACAGATGCGCGCTTGTTCATGGTCGGTATCGGCAATGCCCCGCATCGCGCTTTCCTGCGCCGCTCGGCGGAACTCGGCCGAGGCTTTGCCGAGATCATCGAGTCCGCCGACGCGGTCGATGCGCCACTGCAAGCCTTGTTCAAACGCATCGACACGCCGGTGTTGACGCGTATCGAACTCGAGTGGCCGGATTCTGCTGAAGCCTGGCCCAAAAAGTTCCCTGATCTCTACGCCGGCGAGCCGTTGTGGCTGACCAGTCGCATGCGCATCGGCAACGCTGCCCGCGAGGAAATGAAAGTAAGCGCACAGGGCCAGTCTGCAAAGTTTGCCAAAGGCATGCCGATCCAGCAGGCCACGCCGGCGGTCGGCATCGCCAAGATCTGGGCGCGACGCAAGATCCAGGCACTTGAAGACGAACTCAATCTTGGCGCAAACGAGGACGAGGTTCGCACTCAAGTGTTGGCGACAGCGCTCGAGCATCGGCTGCTGTCTCGCTACACGAGCTTTGTTGCAGTTGAAAAAGTAGTGCGTCGCAAGGAAGGCGACACCTTGGACAAAGCCAGCTTCGACAATCCAACGCCGGCCGACGCCGAGGGCTTCGCACAAACCGCGCTGGGCTGGCGTGCCCTGTTGTTGCTCGGCCTGCTGATGATGCTGCTGGCCAGCATCACGCTCGTGCGCACGCGTACATGAAAGGGCACGCATTGCGCGGATTGGCCTGGCTGCTGCTGATGAGCGGCGGCCTGCTGTCCGCGCAGGCGTTGTATCCGCTCGCCAAAGGGCGCCTGGCGATGCGGTTGATCACCGATGCTTACGAGCATTCACCCGGCAGCCGGCCGTGGCCACAGGCAGACTTTCGCGGCGTCGCGCGGCTGCAGGTGCCGCGCCTCTACGTGAACCAGATCGTACTGGACCAAGCCACTCCGCGCGTGCTCGCGTTCGGCCCTGGGCTGGTGCATCGCAATCGACACGCTGGTCCGATCATCAGCGCGCATCGTGATACGCACTTCAACTGGATTGGTCGTTTGCAGCAAGGGGACGAACTACTTTGGGAGCAAGGTGACATTGTGCATCGCTATCGCATCGCCGCGTTTCGGGTCGTGGATAGCGACCAGCAGCGCATCGCGCTGCCCGACACCGATACCTTGTTGCTCACTACTTGCTGGCCGTTGGATGCACTGGCTGCGGGTGGGTCAATGCGCTACGTGGTGATCGCTATCGCGATGCCCTGAAGATTTTGCCAGTTGCTTCAGTCGTGCTGACTGAGCGCCGCGTTTTCGAATCCGTGCTTGAACAGCAGGTCTGGCCGAAATTCGATGGCACCGACATCGCAGATCGCGACGCCGTTGGCATCACCGTCGTAAGGCCGTGTGGCACCGCGCGCGTCGGTCGCTGGACACAGCGTAAAGCTGCCGTTGTCGATCGCCGGGCTACCGGGTGCCACGTCGAGCGTTGGCACGTATCCACCATTCATCGCCGGAGGCTGCAAACCGAAATTGTTGCCGGGGAACTGCGCAGTGATCAAATTGCCGGCGACACTCACAAAGCAACTGTTGCCGGTCACAAACACGGCTTCGCCGGCGTCGGCATTGAATGCGGCTTCCGCGCAGCTTTCGCCAAAAAGCGGCGGCCCGAACAACACATTGCGCAGGTCGCGCACCGGGGTCGGTGCGCCCAGGCGGGTACCGAGATCAAGATCGGCGCCGGTGCCGACGTGTGCGGTGTTACGATGAAAGGTGACGTTGCTCAATCGCAGATCGGCAGGCTGCGCACCGGCCGGGAAAATAATCAGACCACCACCCAGGCTTGCGACATTCTCGAAGAACGTCACATTTTGCATCTGCAACCGCACTGATTGCAGCAGAACCGCGCCGCCAGAAAAACCTTCGTTCTGCCCAAAGTAAGCGTTGCTGATAAACACGTTGGCAGCGGCGCCGGTACCCGAGCTGTAGATAGCCAAGGCGCCGCCACGCCCGTTTTGCCGACTGTTCTGACACTGGGTCCAGTTGCCGGTAAAGCTTACGTCAGCGAATTGGGCGTTCTGCCCCGGTGGCAGGAACATGGCGACTGCACCGCCGTCGCCGGCTGGGCAACCACCGGTCGGATTGGATTTCAGGATGCGATTCTGCTGGAACGTACTACGCGCGATGCTCACCGCGGATCGCGCGGCGATTGCGCCGCCGTCCGGCAATGGAGCGAGCAGATTGTTGTCGTTCGCCTCATTTCCGGTGAAGCGCGATCGGATTACCGACAGCGGACCTTCTGCATAAATAGCGCCGCCACGTCCGGAAACCGAGTCATTCGCTGCCGCGCGGCAGTCTTCGAATACAAGATTGTCGACCTCGGCAATCGTTGCGACGCGCATGACAGAAAGACAACCACCGAAGGCTCTGCTGCCGCCTCGCAGTTTGACGTTGCGCAGCGTGAGTCGCTCCGTATCGCCGGAGAAATCCACCCGAAACATTCCCAGGCCGTTGCCGTCGATCACCAGTCCCGGCGTGTCGCCGCCATCGATCAGCACCTCGCTGCCGCGCACCGCCTGCAATGTCTGGCCGAGTGTGATTACGCTGTTGGCGGGCAACTGGAAACGGACCACCTGCACGCTCATGCCAGGGATCAGCTGCGTCACCGCAGCATCCAGTGTGCCCGGCCCAATGGCTGCAGCGGAAGTGACCATCAGTGTCGTCTGCGCCTGCAGGGCCCCTGCGAGCGC
>JAWXCG010000072.1:0-3329 GCA_034440555.1 Pseudomonadota bacterium | reverse complement strand
GCGCCAGGGAATCATCTCGTGCACGTTGGTGTAGCCGGCGTTGTACGACACCGTCTCGCTCTCTATGCCGCTCCAGGTCGGCGAGCTGATGATCTTGCGCGGCTGCGCCTGGATGTCGCGGAAACGGATCTTTTCGTCTTCGCGGTGGATCGCCAGATGCGTGTGATCGCGGCCAGTCTGCTTGCCCAGCGCAACCCACGCCTTGACCGCCACATGGCCGTTGGTTTCCGGTGCGAGCATCAAAACGACCTCGGCGGCATCGATGTCGGTCACGATCTTCGGCATGCCGCAGGTCGCGCCCTCGGCGGTCACGGCGCCGTTGAGTTCGCCCAGTTGCCGTACTTCGGTTTGCGTGTTCCAGGCAATGCCTTTGCCGCCGTTGCCAACCTTGTCCATCAGCGGGCCGAGCGCGGTAAAACGTTTGTACACGTTGGGGTAGTCGCGCTCGACGACTTGCAGATTCGGGGCGGTCTTGCCTGGAACAAGCTCGCACTCGCCGCGTTTCCAGTCCCGGACCTCGAAGGGTTGCGCCAGTTCCGATGGACTGTCGTGCATCAGCGGCGTCAGCACCAATTCGCGCTCGACGCCCAGATGGCCGACACAGACCTCGCTGAATTTCTGCGCGAAACCCTTGTAGATTTCCCAGTCGCTGCGCGATTGCCAGGCCGGGTCCACCGCAGCGGAAAGCGGATGGATGAAAGGGTGCATGTCGCTGGTGTTGAGATCGTTCTTCTCGTACCAGGTAGCAGTCGGCAGCACGATGTCGCTGTACAAGCAGGTGGTGCTCATGCGGAAGTCCAGCGTGACCAGCAGATCGAGCTTGCCTTCGGGGGCCTTGTCATGCCAGACGACTTCTGCGGGTTTCGCCTCTTCGTTGCCCAGATCCTTGCCCTGCACGCCGTTGCTGGTGCCGAGCAGGTGCTTGAGGAAATATTCGTGGCCCTTGCCCGAAGAGCCGAGCAGATTGGAACGCCACACGAACAGGTTGCGCGGCCAGTTGTCCGGATGGTCGGGGTCGGTACAGCTCATTTTCAACGAACCGTCCTGCAGCGCCTTGACCGCGTACTCCTTCGCATCGATGCCGGCGGCCTGCGCATCGCGCACCACCTGCAACGGATTGGTCTGCAACTGGGGGGCGCTGGGCAGCCAGCCCATGCGCTCGGCGCGCACGTTGTAGTCGATCATACTGCCGCCGTAGAGCTTCCTGTCGGCCAGCGGCGAGAGGACTTCTTCCAGGCCCAGCTTCTCGTAGCGCCACTGGTCGGTGTGCGCATAAAAGAAACTGGTGCTGTTCATCTGGCGCGGCGGTCGGATCCAGTCGAGCGCAAATGCCAGCGCGGTCCAGCCGGTCTGCGGCCGCAGTTTCTCCTGGCCCACGTAATGCGCCCAGCCGCCACCGCTCTGGCCGATGCAACCGCACATCATCAGCATGTTGATGATGCCGCGGTAGTTCATGTCGCTGTGGTACCAGTGGTTCATCGCCGCGCCGATGATCACCATAGACTTGCCGTGTGTCTTGTGCGCGTTCTCGGCGAACTGCCGGGCTACCGCGATTAACTGGGCGCGTGGCGTGCCCGTGATGCGCTCCTGCCAGGCCGGCGTGTAGGGCGTGTCGTCGTCGAAGTCTTTTGCAGCCAATTCGCCCGGCAGCCCGCGAGCAACACCGTAGTTCGCCACCTGCAGGTCGAATACCGTGGCGACCAGCGTCTCGCGCTTGTCGCCTGCCTT
The DNA here is from genome assembly GCA_034440555.1 of Pseudomonadota bacterium. Taxonomy (GTDB): domain Bacteria; phylum Pseudomonadota; class Gammaproteobacteria; order Xanthomonadales; family Ahniellaceae; genus 0-14-3-00-62-12. The sequence continues at coordinate 1,601 of JAWXCG010000072.1, read as the reverse complement.
GCCGAGCGCGATGCGCTCCACAGGCACGGTGCGCACCAGCACGTCGCCATGCTCGCCCTTGAGCACATTGTTGGGGAAGTGCTCGCTCTCGATGCCGCCGAAATACGGAAACGCGACCTTTGCCGTCTCCTGGCTCGGCGCGCTGCCTTCGAGCAGCGACAGCTTGAGCTTCACGTCGTTGCCGTGGCGCGCCTCCTTCGCTTCGAGATTCCACTGGCCCTGGTCGGCACGGCCATCAGGACCCCAGCGAAAGCCGATGGCGCCGTTGGGCAACACCACTTTACCGGCCTCGTCGAAAGCGACCGTCTTCCACTCTGGATTGTTGGCCTGGCCGAGCCTGCCGTTGAAGTCCGATGCACGCACGTAGCGATCGGGCACCATGACCGTCTCACCGCTGGGCAGCGTATGTTCCTTCAGGATCACCAGCATCGGCATGTCGGTGTAGCGGCGCACGTAATCGTCGAAATAGGCGCTGCGCTGCCCGCTGCCGTCGGGGAAGTAGAATTCCTTCAGGATCACATGGCCCATCGCCATCGCCACCGCCGCATCGGTGCCCTGCTTCGGGTGCATCCAGATGTCGGCCAGCTTGGCGACCTCTGAATAATCGGGCGTCACCGCCACCGTCTTGGCGCCCTTGTAGCGTACCTCGGTGAAAAAGTGCGCGTCCGGCGTGCGCGTCTGCGGCACGTTGGAGCCCCAGGCAATGATGAAACTGGAGTTGTACCAGTCGGCCGACTCGGGCACGTCGGTCTGCTCGCCCCACACCTGCGGGCTGGCAGGCGGCAGATCGCAGTACCAGTCATAGAAGCTCATGCACACGCCGCCGATGAGACCGAGATAGCGTGAACCTGCGGCATAACTGACCATCGACATTGCCGGGATCGGCGAGAAACCGATCACGCGATCGGGCCCGTACTTCTTGATGGTGTAGACGTTGGCGGCGGCGACGATCTCGTTGACCTCGTCCCAGCTCGAGCGCACGAAACCGCCGAGGCCGCGCACCTGCTGATAGTCGCGGCGCCTGGCGTCGTCTTCGACGATAGAGGCCCAGGCTTCGACCGGATCATGCGCCTTGCGCGCCTCGCGCCAGCTCTTGAGCAGGCGGCCGCGCACCATCGGATACTTGACGCGGTTCGCGCTGTAAAGGTACCAGCTGTACGAGGCGCCTCGCGCACAGCCGCGCGGTTCGTGGTTGGGCATGTCCCAGCGCGTGCGGGGATAGTCGGTCTGCTGCGTTTCCCAGGTGACGATGCCGCCCTTGACGTAGATTTTCCACGAACACGAACCGGTACAGTTGACGCCGTGGGTGGAGCGCACGATCTTGTCGTGCGCCCAGCGATTGCGGTAGGCATCTTCCCAGGTGCGGTCCTCTCCGGTGACCACGCCGTGGCCCCCGGAAAAGCCTTCCTTCGGCTGGGTGAAGAACGTCAGACGGTCAAGAAAATGGGACATTTGGTGCTCCTGTTAGTCGCAAGTGATCGGTGATCGGCGAACAGTGAACGGTGATTCGGAAAAACTGGAAATCGCATTCCTTGAGCTACTGGCGATATTCCGTTCACCGTCTTTACTTGCCCTTCACTTTTCACTTTTCACTTTTCACT
>JAWXCG010000071.1:0-7903 GCA_034440555.1 Pseudomonadota bacterium | reverse complement strand
CGATAGCCCCCTGAGTCAGGGGGCGAAAAACCGCAGGTTTTGACCAGCTCCGCTGTTGAGAGCGGGGGTTTGGCAAGCAATAAGCAGTGTGGCGAAGACCAAGTGGTGACTTATTCAGACCTTCCTTAGCTGCGGTTGACAACTGCGGAAGTGGTGGGGTCACCGTAGCTGACAACTCACTCCCGCGCGCGTGTCGGCTGCGTCCATTTCGAGAACTGCGCCAATGACGCAATGCGACCGCATTGTCACGGTAATGCAAGTGCATTACTATGTGAATCACCCTGTATCGAGCGCCTCGTCCATGCCAGCCAACCTTGAAGTCGAATCCACCTTGACCGACCGCTATCAAACCACAGTGCCGGAAACGATCCGTCGCGCGCTCAAGCTGCGCAAGCGCGACAAAATTCAGTACTCCGTGCGTCCCAATGGTGAGGTCGTGCTGCGGCGCGTTGCACAGTCAGTGGACCCGGTACTCGCACAGTTCCTTGGATTCCTGGTGAGCGACGTCGCCAGCCACCCGGAGCGCTTGCAAGCGGTCGATATCGGGCTCGTCCGTCGCGTCCGAGCTTTGGTCAAGAACGTGACCGTGGATCTCGACGCGCCATTGTCGGCCGACGATGAATGAGCGGGGCAAAGGCCACTCACTTGCTCATCAATGGTTGGGCCATATTTGCCCATCCGTTATTTCTCGATCAAGTTGAGAGTCTGATCCGCCAAGTTGAAACGCTGAAGCGAAAAGACAAGTACGGCTACGTCAACAAGAACGCCACCAAACGCCTGGCCGCCGTTTTCAAACTCGCCTTCGAAGTCATCCCGCAAGATCCCGCTTGCGTCGAGTATCGACAAGGCAACACCTTGGGCGAACAGCACAAGCACTGGATGCGCGCTCGATTTTTTCAGCAGTACCGGCTATTTTTTCGCTACCACGCACCAAGCAAAGTCATGGTCTTCGCATGGGTAAACGACGACGACAGCAAGCGCGCCTACGAAAGCAGCAGTGATGCATATCGAGTGTTTCGCAAGATGCTGAACAGCGGTCACCCACCCAACGATTGGGATCAATTATTGGCCGAGGCGCGCGTCGAAGGTGACCGTATACAGCAAGTGGCTGCGATGAGTGTTGGTCGCGAATCGTGAATCCGGCCGTTACCAAAGTTGCTCCCGCACCTGTAGACCGGGGCTTGCTGCACTTCAATGGTAAGCCTCCGGTCCAGCCACCTTCTACGCGTGCGCAGTTTGCTGTAGCGCTTAGGACGCTGGTTTCCAGGTATGCGGTAGCAGTTCGCCGATGCGGTTGTTCTTCTGCGTGGGTAGGCGCGTCAGCACGTCGCGCAAGTAGGCATGCGGGTCGTGGCCGTTGGCTTTGGCGGTCTGTATCAGGGTCATGATGTTGGCGGCGCGATGGCCGGCTTGCTCTGACCCGGCGAAGAGCCAGTTCTTGCGACCGATGGCGATAGGGCGGATGGCGTTCTCGACCGGGTTGTTGTCGATCGGGAAGCTGCCGTCGTCGAGATACGCGGTGAACGCAGCTTTGCGGCGCAGCAGATTGTCGATGGCCTTGGCGCTGGCAGCACCGGTGTTGACGGTCGGACGTAGTCGAGTCAGCCAATCGAAGAGTGCTTCGGCCTTGGGCGCAGCGTGCTGCTGACGATGCGCATAGCGTGCCTGCGTATCCAAATCCTTGGATTCGCGCTCGACGTCATAGAGTCCACCGATGCGCGTGAGCGCTTCGGCGGCAATGGTGCTTTGGTTGGCCTTGTGCAACTCGAAGAAGTTGCGCCTGGCATGCGCCCAACAAGCAACCTCGCGCATCGGCGTGGTTTGGAAGAGGCGTTTGTAACCGGCGTAGTCATCGACGACCAGGGCGCCGCCGTAGTGTTCAAGGAATCTTCTGGCGTTGGCACCGCTGCGATTGGTCGCGAAGTCGAAGACGATGATCGGCTTCTCGCCCATCTCACCGCGCCGATAGGCGAAGAGAAAGGCGGTCTTGGTCTTGCCATTGCCTGGCGCCAGCATCTGTACCGGTGTTTCATCGGCGTGCAGAACGCCGGATCGATTCAGCTCAGCGCGCAGAGCATCGACGAGCAGCTGCAGCGCAACACCGCAGGCATCTACCCATTCCGACAGCGTCGAGATCGGCAGTTCGACGCCGCTGCGCAGCAGCATGCCAATCAAACGGTTCAGCGGGATGTGATCGGCATACTTGCTGATCAGAACGTGCGCCAGCAAACCGGGTGCGGCAATGCCGCGCTCGATGATCGCCGGCAGCGTGGGCGTCGTCAGGATCGTGTCGCAAGCACGACATGCCATCTTCGGGCGTACCGTGCGGCGCACGGAGAACTCGATGGGCTTGATGTCGAGCTTTTCACTGACCTCCTCGCCGATGCAGTGCAGATCGCCACCGCAGCTACCGCACACACAGGATTCCGGCTCAATGCGCTCTTCAACACGCAGAAGTTCCGCAGGCAAGGGCCGACGTTTGGGTTGTGCACGATCGGGGGACGCATCGGATGATGCCTGCGCGGCGCTCAACGACAAAAGCTCGGTCTGGGCTGCGACCAGATCCGCTTGCAGCGCCGCATCGAACAAGGCTTGTTGCGCCGGATCAAATCGTTCGGAGCGCGCCCCAAAACTCAGGTGCTGCAGCTTGGCGATCACCTGTGTCAGATGATCAATCTTCGCGGTCTTGTAGATCAGCTCGGCATCGCGCCTGGCGATCAGCGTTTCGCGCTGAATGATCTTCGCGTCGCGTTCGCGCAACGCCATGTGAAGCGACTTGCTGATCCAACTGCGCCATCACCTCGATATTCTGCGCCACCATATAGCGCAAAACGTCAATATCGGTGATCTGTTCAAGCGCGCTCTGCATGTCTTGATCGTACGCATAGCCGTTCAATACGCAACAAAAAATCCGCAATAAATTGCGGCTTTTTCCTAGCATTGAACCGACATCAGATCACGCGCGGCACATCCTCGATTCGAGCCGACATCCGCGCCCAATCGACACCCGCGATCAACCACTCAAACTGCGCCGAACTCAGCGTGCACGACACCGCATCAGCACGCGGCCACACGAACGATCCGCGATGCAACCGACGTACACACAACCACACCCCATGCGCGTCCACGCACACCACCTTCATCCGCGTGCCGGATTTGTTGCGAAGCGATTTTCAACAGCGAAGCTGCTCAAGGTATACGCACCACCATCAAATCCATCGCGCCCAAACGCCGTCTGCACCAACACCAGCAAACGATCCATCCCGCAACGCAGATCCACCGGCGCCACCGCAACCCACCAACCCGTCGGCCGAAGTATCAGCGCAATCCGCGCAGCAACGACAACAGCCACTCTGCATCCACGTCCGAGCCAGACCGCAAGCGAACGCCCGCAACTTCGATCTGGACAGTGCCCGAATCAACCCGCGCAGACTTCGCCAGCGGCTGCGCCACCACGATCGGCACCGGCGCCTGCGACACAACCGAACGCAACTGACGGCGCCAATAGTCCAACGTCGCCACCGCCAAACCCTCCCGTGCACACCACGCCGAACGCGTCAGCCCACAGCGCTCAAACCCAGCCACCCGCTTCGACCACATCGCCCGCTTCGCCAACCTCGACATACCCGACTCCTCGCTGAAACCGAGAAGCGTCCGCCGATGCTTGATCAATAGGTAGGTGGCTGGACCGGAGGCTTACGGCAAGCGTAGTTTCGTACGTAGCGCTGGCAGGTGGCGCTGTGGTGAGGCGAAGCCGCGCAAGGCACACCCCCGGAACTCGGTACACGTGTTTCAGCGGAGCGGACAGGTCCGTGGTGTCCAGAACGACCTGTCGCCTGCTCGCTTGTTTGCTATCCCCAAAGCGCGTAGATGATTACGAGCGCGAGCAGGATCAGCAGCGCGATGACTAGTCCGGCCAGGCAACCGCGGGTGAACGGGTTGTTCGGATCGAGCAGGTTGCCCGTGCCCGAGCTGCCATCGCCGCCGTTTCCAGCTTCGCCATCGTCGTCCACCCATGGCAATTGCGGGATAGCACCATCCGGCGTGGCGGGGACTTGCCACGGATTGCCACCCAAAGCCTGCACCTTGTCTGAAAGTAGTGCGAGATAATGAGTCATCGTGGGATACCAGCGGCTGTTGCGTGGCATATGGGCCAGTCGCCAGCTCATCAGCGAGAACAGTCGTAGCTGATAAAGCAACATGTCGCGCTTAGTAGAAACCGGGATACGGAGGGTAAACGCGCCGAGCGTTTCACGCCACATCCGCGCGTCTGCATGGGCCTCGGCAACCTTTTGAGGATCGGGATGCTGGATTATCAGTGCGAAATCGCCGTCGATATCAAAAACCGATAGATCGGTGACCAGCGCGCGATTCTCGCCCAGCTCGAACACGCCTTTTTTGACCGATGCGCCGGTTGCCGGACCCTCGCCAAATTCGGTAAGCAGGCGTCCGGCCTCGGCGAGTGTAATCTGCTCGATCAGGGGTTGCGGGAATTTGATGTTACGGCCGCGATTGGTGATTTGCCGCACAGACAAGTCGAAACGCTGTCCCTTTTTGATGCCAAGCGGCAGCTCGACCGCCAACACCCCGGTTTGCCGATAGATGGCTTTGGGAATGGGGATATAGCGCATCCCGCCGCCAGGTATCTCGATGGTATGCGCGTCGATGCTGCGAATTTCGTGACGCGGATAAAAGCGGTCGGCAAGTGCGACCACGTCCTCGGCATTCCAACCGGGGATATGGATCCGGGCATAACTGCCGTCGGGAATGCCGTGTGACCAATCGAGCAACAATTCATCAGGTGGCAGCTGCTCGGTTATCGGGTAGGGCGTGGCTTCGATCTCAAAAGTGTGGATTGCGGCGCGCGAAGCCGTCATCCCCGGATTGGCAACGGTGCTGATCGCGATGTTGCGCTGGGCAAGCTTGTCCGACGTCCCCGGATTGGCTCCGTTAGGGATCGGGGTTCCAGCAAATTCGATCTGCGCGACCAGGCATTGATGCTCGCCAGTCAGAAGGGTCGGCAAGGTCTGCTGCCCGCCTGATCCGCCCGGTGTCATGGGGAGGTAGTTACCGTCCAGATTGGTATCGAGCAGAACACCGAAAAACTCTTCGCTCTCACTGGTCAATATATCGCGGACATTCTGATCGTCGTGCTGATTGTCGCGATTGTTGGTCCTGGCTTCGGAAAAGCAAGGGAAAGAAAGCCACTGGCCGGCGGATGTTCCTGGAAGAGCGATGTGGTTGGTTCCACCTGATGTGCCGGGATTTTTCAAATAACCTTCCGCGGGTACTCCGCCGGGCGCGTTATAGGTGAGCGCGGCGGTGGTTTGTGAGGTGAAAATGCGGAAGAACACCCGCACATCTGTCGCCGAAAGCAACGTGCCGTTCCGCCGGACACGGGCTAGGGCGAAGTTGTAGACATTTGCGCCAGACATCGTCGTCGTAGGCAGCGGACTCAGCGCCGATGTAGCCTGATTGCCGCTCAATGCCTCAAACTGGCTGACTGTGATGTTGTTTTTCAATGTGTTGATAAAGGTGAACGCCTGTGCACGCGATGCGCCGCTTGGCAGATCCACGCCGTACAAACCACCTGAACCGGCAACCACTCGGAAAACCTTGAGATCGGAGCTGAGCCAGTGCTTATCATTGCCGCCATCCAGGTCGAGCATGAACGGATTGGCCGATGTAACCAGCTGAAAAAAAGCGGTATCACTGAGCGGTGCGGGCACGGCGGGCGAGGCAAGCGAAGCGTTGACGGGGACGGTCAGGTCGCCAAAGCCGGCGCTCGAAAAATCCACGTCGTAAATGAATGTGAAGCGCTGCAGCCGTTCGGGCATCGTCGGATCATCACTCGATACCCCGGTGGGAGTGATCGTGATGATGCCCGTGCCAGACGGAGTCACCAACGGCGCCCATGCCGGATTGAAGGCTCCTGTGTTGACCGGGCCACTGGGGAATTGGCCAGGCTTCAAGCCATCAACTGTAACGCGGACCACACCTCCGAAATGCAGGTTGCCCGTGACCTCGTCGACCCCAAATGTGCTGCGTTCGAGATACAGCGTTATCGCCGGGCGCGGCCGGGCGAGCCAGTCAGTGATGTTGACAAATACCTGCCTTATGTCTGTAAACACGGCAGGATTGTCGTTGAAACCATGATCCTTTTGAGCATCTGCTCCGACGCGCTCTATGGGGTTCAGCGCCGGCGGAGGCTGCGCCGGACTTGTTGCTATTTCGGTGTCGCCGGTAAGATTGATATCGACATAGTGGTGAAAAGTGGCACCGGTTACGATACGGCCCACGCCAACTGCACGCCCGTCATATGTGCTGAGCGTGTTGACGGTCTTGAGAGACGAAACGTCCTCCGCTCCGGCGAAGCTACCGAATGAAAATCCGCCTGTGTTGGCATCGCGCGAAGCATTTGCCTCGGTCTGGCCGGTGGCAATTACCTTGGGCTTTTCGCGTGTTCCGGCCAACTCCCGAAACTCGTCCTGCGAAGTATCGCCAAACGGGGAGTTTTGGGCATAATCATAGCCAAACGCATCCAGCTCCGTTTCGCCCAGCGTCTGGCCCTCGTGCATATGGTCCGGAAAGACGGTGATATTGCTCCCTGCCCGGCGCAAGATCGGATGGGCAATCGCCGTGCTCGGCGCAATTGTCTGCGGATTGGAATCGGATTGGTTTTCAAACCAGACAAAATCAGCAGGAAATTCAGAATAGTTGCTCGCGGCTCTTTTTCGCGTCGTGTCGGCGCGCCCGACGGTGAGCGGAGGAAAGTTGCGCGGAAAACCTGCGGGCATATGCGCCCCAGCGGCATCGCCTTCGCCGTACCAGGACCGCATGGCACGGACGCGCGGGATTTTTCCGCTCAACTCGGCGCCGAGACTGAAATGGTCACCGGTCGCGAACACGCCGCCGCCTGCATCCATGAAATTGGCAATGACGTTGATTTGCGGATCGGGAAGCGCGTTGGTGGTTCCACCGTCTCCCGCAACCGTACGTCCATTGAGGCCGATTAACCAGATGACATCAATGTCGTTCAGGCTGAAACCGGTTGGCAAGAGATCAAAACGAAATGACTCAAAACCGGGTGTCGCGGTGTTGTCCGCAGCCCGATGCGCCTTGGTCACGGTCATGCCGGCGCCAGTCAGTGTGCTGACCAGGGTTTCATAAGTGAAATCCGCTGTGCCCATTGGCGTTGCGGTACGGGCGAAACGATACCCGCCGTCAAGGACGATCAAAACGTTGGTAGCCATAAACAACTCCTAGGGAACCTCTGAACAAGTTCGGAGCCGCGATAGCCCCCTGAGTCAGAGGGCGAAAAACCGCAGGTTTTCGGGGGGTTGGCGAGCAATAGGCAGTGTGGCGAAGACGAAGTGGTGACTTATTCAGACCTTCCCTAGAGCGATAGGTTTATGCTAAGCCTTTGCCGCCTAATTTATAATTAGATTATAGGAAATTCAAGCCTATTTTACAGCCCGTCGGCCGCGGACACCCCAATCCGCGCCCAAAGCGGCGGTTGCGCGACCGCGGCCAACTGACTGGAACGGGCGTTTAAATGTCCTATGCTCGAATTTTGTGCATGCTTTTGGAAAACCGAGGCATTCCTCCCAAGTTCCGCTGCTAATCACGTAAGCCATGATTTGCCGACGTGCCGTTAGGAAAAAATGACACAACAGGGGTAGTCAGGCGGACTTTGTGATGCCGAGTGCGTGGAACAGATCCAGTTGTGCTGCGTGGTTTTGCCGATGCCAGTGAGGCGTTGCTCGCCCAGTTGCACGCGGTGCTTTTGCAGTCTTCGCACTAGTCTGAAGTTCCTCGTCTCCCCGCGTCGTTCGTAGTCCGCAAACCATTGGCTGTATTGGCTTTTGGCACTGGGACTGTGCATTTTTGCACGTCATAATGT
>JAWXCG010000070.1:0-6495 GCA_034440555.1 Pseudomonadota bacterium | reverse complement strand
TGGCCGCGAGACTGTAGCAACGCTGGGGTGCAGGCGTAGGAGCGCACCTGGGCGCGATCAAGACGATCGCAGGACTGTCGCGCCCGGGTGCGCTCCTACAGTCAGCGCACTTCGCTGAAAAATTTACGGTAGTGCGGTGAGAAAAACGCAACGTCTGGCGTTTTTCCGGGGGCTAGTGATTTGGCTATGCGGACATCCCCTTCCGCAGCGGATTTCTGCGATGCCGCTTCGGCCGGCTGCAACTCAAACAGGGTGTAGCGCGAAGCCGAGCGCAGCAACAAGGCATGAAATCGAGCGTTATTGCTCAGCGTATTGGCGTCAGCGGTCGCTGCCTTGCTGAATCGTCCATTGAGATAATCGTCGAGCAAGCCCTGCAACGCTGATGGCAAAGGGGGCACCGTCGCTACCGGCGGGTTCGCAGTGGGAGACGTTGGCGTCGTAGGCGCCTGCACCGGTGGTTGTGCCGGGACGTTGTTGACCACGGGCCGATCAATCGGGGCCTGCACGGGTGGCGCTTGAACCGGTGGCGCTTGAACGGGCTTGGTTGGCGGCTGGACTGAGGCCAACTTGCTCTTGCAGGTCCGCGTTGCTTCGTCGGCGATGCCTTTGAACTGGCTGCTGTCATTGATTATGGTCGCCGCTGCCGGGTCACCGAACCAGCGCATTGCGCCCGTGCAATCGCCTTGTCGATACGCGGCCAAGCCCAGATAGTACTGCGGCACATAGGCCTCAAAACGCTGGCCATACAGGCGCGTGCGCGACAACGGTGTAGTCGAGCCGGCAAGTGCCTTACGCATCAACGACTCGACTTCAGACCAATTCTCGTCGCCGGCGGCATCTGCTCCGCGCGCATAATCCTGTTTGTAGTCCGCGAACACGGGAGCCGCGAGCGCGAGCGCTGCGATCAAGGCCAGCATGCGAAGTGAGCGCGGCTCAAAGTCCGACACGACGTCGATACTCCTTTGCATCGAGCCGCGCGAAGCGGGTCGCGACCGATGCCTGCGCACCTTGCTTGACCTGCACTATTTGCTCGACTGACCGACCACCCTCCGGATGACTGAAAGTGACCCGATAAAGCCCGGCCGGAACCCGAATGCGCAGCGGCGTGGTGACATCCGCCGGCAGCGGCACCGGCTTTCGCGCACTGTCGGTCAGAGATTCGACCTTGCCCCACGGGTAGGCGATCAATACCAGGTCTCCAGCACTGGTTTCGATGCGCGTCTTTTCGGCGAGCACGATCCGCTCGCGTGTCGGCGCCAACTGGTTGCGGAACTTTTCAATAGCGGCATCGCTGGGAAAGCGCTGCCGATAACCATCGCTCAGTCGCGAAACACGATCGACTTCGTTGACGGCAGTCGCCATTGCCAAGGATTCCTCAAGAGCGTTGATCAAACTGCGGCGGGCCGTCAGTACATCGACATCCTGTGGATTGGCCTTGAGCAACTCGCTGCTGAGATCCAGCACGGTGAAAAAATTCGCTTCGACCAATGGCCGCGCCTCGGCGGCTTTCAGGATGCGCTCGATCTGATCGCGCCGACCTTGCTCGCGTTGCGCGGCGACCAGCTGTTGATCCAGTTGCCGCGCGACCGCACTCAACGCCGGGTGCGTCGGATAGAGCATCCGCGCCTCACCTACCAAGGTGTTCGCCTCGGGCAGTGCGCCCTGCGCAGCGAGCGCGGTGGCTGCCTCGGCTATACGCTGCGGCAATCCATCTCGAAGTGCCAACGCATCCTTGTTATTCGGATCCTGCGCCAAAGCCTTGTCCACATACTCGCGAGCATTGTTGCCTGCTGGCGAGACAAAACGCCGATCCATGGTCGCCTGGCGCGCGTCGCCGATGAATTTGACCAGACGACGTTGATCGCCGCTGAGCTTTCCCTCCGCTTCGGTTTTCAAAGCGGTGGCGGCGATTTGCCCGGGCACCAGTCGCAATGCCACGTCGATCTGCTGTAGCGCTGCGCTGGCATCACCGGCGCCCAGACTGCGACGCGCCATGCTCACCAGCGCATCCGCAAGGCGTGCGGTGCGTCCGGCCAGGTCGCGATGCTTGGAATCCATGGTGCGGATTTGTTCCAACGTTTGCAGCGCGTTGTCTGCAGCCGGATCGGTGAGCTGTCCGCGATTGATCTGGCCATCGAACTGCGCATATAGACCCGATAATTTTTGATCCAATGAGCGGCGCGCGACCGCATCGGTCAGTTGCTTGTGCAGCGCGATCCAGGCTGGATCGGTGCGCAACTGCGTTTCCAGCTCACCCAGCTGCTGATTGGCCAGCTCCAGGCTTCCAGACTTGAGCGCGTCACGCGCCGGCCGTAGAAGCCTTTGTGTAATTGCGGCGTGCATTTCCCTCACGCCCTTGTCGGCCGGCGCGATCAGTGCGGCCTGCGCCAATAGCGCGTAGCTACCGGTTGCTCCCAGATCACGGCCGGCTGCTTGCGCCGCGCGCGCAGCTTTCAGAAGACTCTCAATCTTCGCGGATTGCTCGGCGAATGCGCTCGCTTTCGTGATCTGCTCAGCAAGCGCTACGACCTCCACATCATCCGGCCATTGATCCGCGACCACTCGCTGCGTGCTCTCGGCGTCAAGAAAATTTCCTTCTTTGATCTGCGCCTGCATGCGCAGCTTGAGTGCAGCCAACAGAGCATCGCCCGTTTGCTTCACGCGCGCGTACTTCGGCGCTCGCTCACGCTGAGGCGCAAAGGCGTCCAACGCATTTTCGTCGCCATCAAGGACGGTCAGCTTGCCCCTTCCGATGCGTTGGTCTATCGCCGAAAGCCTGAGATCGACGTCAGCCTTGATTGACGGGTCGATCTCGGGACTTTGTCTGAGGGCCACCCAGCCCAGCGCCAAAATCACCACTAACGAAAATCCGATCAGCGCGGGCATCAACCAGCTGGGGCGCTGGCGCGCGGGCGTTCTGCCTGGTTCGCGCGAAGGTGGTGGCGCCGTTGCTCGCGATACTCCAGTCGGAGGCTGCACCGGTACCGATCCCTGCCGCGGCGCAGCCGATCCCGCAGTTGGCTGTGGCGGCAGTTTGCCGCCCTGCGTCGGCAGCTCGCGGAAACCGGGACTGGACGGCTGCAGTCGCCGCGCCTGGAGCGGGTTCTGCAACGCATCGCCCACTGTTTGCGATACCGAAAAGCCCAGCGCCCGCAATTGCTCGGACGAACTCTGATTTGGATCTGCCTGCAGTCGCGACCAAAGGGTCTCGTTGTTGACCACCACGGCCTTCAGCGCCTTGGTGAATTCCTTCAGATCAGAGAATCGCTCATCGCGATTCTTGGCCAGCATCCGATCCATGATCGGCTGGAACTCTTCGTAAGGCGCGGGCAACAACGGGGGCGCCGTCGTCAGATGCGCCATCAGCACCGCAATCGGCGAGTCGCCCTGAAACGGCGGCTTGCCAGTAAGCAGCTCGAAGAACATCACGCCCAGGCTATACAGATCCGAACGCCCATCTACTTCGAGCGCGTTGATCTGCTCAGGGCTCATGTAGGTGGGCGTACCCACCAGCATGCCGGTCTGGGTCAGGCGCGTCGACTGTGCATCCTGTTGGCGCGCAATGCCAAAATCGGTGAGCACCGGCGTTGCCGGATCACGGAACATGATGTTCGCCGGCTTGAGGTCGCGATGCACAACGCTATGGTCGTGCGCGAACTGCAGAGCGCCGGCAATCTGCACCACAATCGCCACCGCTTCGCCAAGCGACAGGCCCGAAGCCATGTGGTCGTGCAACGTGCCGCCCTCGAGATACTCCATCGAGATGTAAGTGGCACTTTCACTCTTCACGATGTCGTAAACCGCAACAATATTGCGATGCGGCAACTTTGCCAGCGTGCGCCCTTCAACCAGGAAACGCTTTTCGAATTTCTCGGCATCCTCGATGTTGCGACGCATGACCTTCAGCGCGACCTTGCGGTCGAGCGAGGTTTGCACGGCCAGGTGCACAGTCGCCATTCCGCCGACGCCCAGCTCGCGGATCAACTCATAGCCGGGTATCTGGATGGACGAGACTGGACTCATGGGGGTCAATTTCGATTCGGTCCGATCATAGCATTGGCAAATTCCCTCGCTGACGGCTCGTTTCTCCCAGCGCACATGGCCAGTTCGAAACGTGACAGAGCCTCCAACGCATGTGGGTCAATCTGGCTGAGCGCAGCCAGAAAGAGCCTATGCGGCAGCGCAGCACGAATTCCTGGAGCGCGCAACCGGGGCAACCGGTATTACTCATCAAGTGTAGCGACGGGACTTCGGTGCACCTTGGTGCCCCGGGCGACCCAAGTCGTGGCCAGTGAAGCTTGCTGAGCCGGCCTGCCGCGTGGTCGAATCCGATTTGAATCACTACACTTCCCTAACGCCCGTTCCGTAACGCCCGGGTTCTGGCGTTCTGTTTGCAGTCCCGATCAACCATCAAGAGGAACACCTCATGTTGAAGAAGTCATTGCTAGCCTCCGCCCTTGCGCTCCTGCTGGCGGGTAATGTGTTTGCCCAGGACGAAGAGAGCGAAGAGGCTACTGGTCCATGGGAAATCTCGGCCGATGTCGCTCTGACCAGCGATTACGTGTTCCGTGGTGTTTCCCAGTCGCAGGAAGAGGCCGCGCTGCAGGCGGGCCTGAACTTCGAACATGAGTCAGGCTTCTATGCCGGCGTCTGGGGCTCCAGCATCGACTTCACCGCGGATTCCACCCTGCCGGAAGACGAAGACGGTGCCAATGTCGAAGTGGATCTTTTCGTTGGTTACGGTTTTGACATCGCCGAAGACTGGGGCGCCGACGTTCAGGTCGTTCGCTATATCTACCCCGGCACCAACAATGACATCGACTATGACTACAACGAATTCATTGGTGCCATCACCTACAACGAAATGATCACCGCTTCGGTTGGCTGGAGCAACGACGTGTTCGCCACCAAAGAAGATGGCCTGTGGCTTGGACTCAGTGCCAGCTATGAGTTGCCGTGGTGGGGCCTGAGTGTCAGTGGTGATGTCGGCATGTATTACCTTGACAAGTATGATTTCGACGGCTCGGACGTTGACTACATGCACTACGGTCTGGGCGTTTCCAAGGGATTGGGGCCAGTCACAGCAACTCTGGGCTGGGCCAACACCGACAACGACGGCCAGAATCGCTTCGGCGAGATCGCCGACTCGCGCGTTTACTTGACGTTCGAGATGTCGACCGGTCTCTAAGGAAGGACTGAATAAGTCACCACTTCGTCTTCGCCACACTGCTTATTGCTTGCCACCCCCCAAAAAACCTGCGGTTTTTCGCCCCCTGACTCAGGGGGCTATCGCGGCTCGGGACTTGTTCACATGTTCCTTAACTCAAACGCAGCTGGAAGCCTGACCAACCACTTTATTGCGTGGGCCAGGGCTCCACGCTGGCTCCGGAAAAAAGCCGCGGCGTGATCCGCGGCTTTTTTTTGCCTGAAAATTGCAACCCTGCGACGCTTGGCAGGCCTCGTGCATCTCTATACAACGTGAGCACCTCGTCATTCGCCATCGACGTACCGGAAAGCCTGCTGGATCGGGCCAGGCGCGGCGAAGCGCGCGCCTTCGAGCAGATCTACCGCTTGTTCGAACGCCCGGTGTACAGCCTGGCATGGCGGATGTTGAATGACGCCGATGAGGCGCAGGAGATTCTGCACGACGCCATGTTGATCCTGTTCAACAAGCTGGACCAGTACCGTGGCGATGCGCCGTTCTGGGGCTGGTTGCGCCAGATCGCGGTCAACGAGGCATTGATGCGGCTGCGCAAACGCAAGCTGATTGAATTCACCGACGAGCTACCGGAACACATTGAACACGCGCATCCGGCGCTGCACCTCGACGGTCGCGATCTGGAAAACGCGTTGCGTGCATTACCCCTGGTTACGCGCAGCGTGGTCTGGCTGTATCACGTTGAGGGATATTCGCACGAGGAAATCGCCGGGCTATTTCAGAAGTCGGTGAGTTTTTCCAAGTCCCAGTTGGCCCGTGGCACTTTAAAGTTGCGTGGCTTGCTGGCAGTAGCAGAAGAAGGAATGGCTTATGCACAATGATTCGCAGCACATGATGCAAGCAGATGACACGGGTGAAGACCGCGCACTGGCAGCAGCACTGCGCGCCCTGCCGATGTTGCATCCGCCGGTCAGTGCCCTGCCCCAGCTGCAGACACTGTGGAAAAGTGAGCAGGCACGACGCAAGCCGACATGGCAGACGCACTGGTGGGCAATCGCCGCAGGCGTCGCGGTCATCGGTCTGGGCGTGGTGATGTTCACGCGCCCGGCGCCCGAGGTAGCGACGCAGGCTTTATCGCCGGCAAAAAACAAGATTGAGCTGCTCATGGCGCAGTCCGCCGAGTGGGAGAGTGCGCTGCATCGCTTCGAGCAGCAGAGCATCCCGATGGACGCGGGCATGGCGCTGGCCAGCGCCGAACTTGAAGATCTGATCGGACTGACTGACCTGCAGCTCGGTGCCACCGAAACCGATTCGCAGGCCGAGTCGCTATGGCAGCG
>JAWXCG010000069.1:0-32075 GCA_034440555.1 Pseudomonadota bacterium | reverse complement strand
CGGCCACCCCGGAGATTGAGAACAATGAGTTCCTGAATCGGCTGGGTCAAGGGCCAGTGGGCATGGTCGCGGGTTTAGGTACGATTTTTGTCCACGCGGGCAATTTGCCCAGTCAGTTTGTGTTGACCGTCACTGCGTTGGATCCAGACACTGACGAAAATATCGAGGCGACGCTTAACTTCACTGTTGCAAATACAACACTGCCGTTGCCGAGCACGATCTCTCTCACGCGCACCGGTAGACCGGTCTATGTGAATACAACGGGAGGCAATACCTCCGAGCAATTGATTGCGACGGTTCGTGACGGCAGCAATTTGTTTGTGCCCGATCCTCGTGTGGGTTCCACGCGTTGGAACAACGTTCGCTTCGAGATTGTCGGAGGCGCTCAAGGGGGCGAACGCTTGCGTGGCATTGGGGCGAATGGGGCACAGGTGACCGGCTCGTCCATCGCAACGGGGACGCTGCAAGGTGTTACCCAAGTGGCCTATGAATCAGGCACACGCCAAGGCAGTATCCGCATTCGAGCGATTGCGGATCGCGCCGACAACAATGTGGACAACGGAATTACGGAGCCGGTAGAAGCGTTTACCGACATTACCGTTTCTGACGGCAAGCTGTTCGATCTGGATATCACTTCCCCCGCATTGGAATCTTTGATTGTCAACGGCACAGCGGACGAGGCCTTTGCCAATGGGGTCGACCCGGATGGAACTTATAGCTTGACGGTTGCCGCAATTGCGACCGATCGTCTGGGCAATCCGGTTCTACCAGGTACCGAAATTCGCTTCGGCAAGATCGATCATCCGTTGGAGCGCAACGCGTTTATCATCGCTGACGACGATGGCGACCCGCAGGAAGGCGGTACCGGATTCACCGATATCGATGGCGCCTTCACCACGTTGGGTGGCGGCGTAGGTCCCGGTGATACTGTGATCGTATTCGGCGAGGACGTCCCGGCTAACCGAGATCTTGAAGGCGCGCGCACGGTGCAGTCGGTGAATTCGCCGTCCAGCATCACAGTGAATCGTCGTTGGAATTTCAATGACGACACCGGAGTCAGCGTCAACAGCGGCCCGATTCTGCCCTACGTCATCGGTCGCTCGGTGGATGGCAACATCACCGCAATCTCGTTCACCGATGTAAACGGCGTCGCTCGCACCACGCTGAACTATCCGGTCTCCAAACTGGGCAAGCTCGCTGCGGTCTATGCTCAAGGCAACGGCGACATCGTCAACAGTCTCCCCGAGTTGGTCACCGATGCGGAGTTCTTCCGTTTTGCGGGTGTCGCGCCGGGTAGTCTGACTGCCAGTCCGAGCGCTATACCGGGCAATCGCACGGTATCGATCGACGTCTGCTATTTCGATGACCTGGAGAACCCGATCTCGGGCAGCTTCATCAACTTCGCATTTAGTGGACTGAGCGGCGGAACTGGCACGGTTGATGGCGTCAGTCTCTCAGGCACCACCGCACAGCCGACCGGGCCAGATGGTTGCGTTACCGTCTCGGTGCGAACCACTGGCATGGTCCCACCAGCCGGTGGCGGCGGTGGTACGCCACTGCTGACGTTCTCGGTCGGGACAGCGACTGCTGAGGTCGATATCGTTACAGGAAGCGTGCTGTTGTCGGCTGCGCCCGTCAGCTTCACCGGTGACGGTGGTCGACAGGTACTGCTGACATTGACCGATGCGGACGGCAACCCGGTCCAAGGCGTGATCATCTCGGGCATGTGCACAGTGAGCGGTGCGGGCACTCTGAATATCACCACGGTGCCGCCACCGACCAATGCCCAAGGTCAGGCAATCGCAATTGTCACGGCGAACGGGTTTACCCTCACGGGTACGGCGGTGGGTCCGACTGGCACCTGCACCTTTAGTGCGGGTGCGGCAATGGTGACTGTCACTTGGGCCAGCGAAGACGCGTGTACGCAATTCAGCCCACTCGCTCCACTCGGGTGCCCGCGTGCAACGCTTAATCTCACGATTATTGGAGTAGGCAATGCGGTCAGCAACCCGATCGGGATCAACTGCGTAGGTCCGACAGTGGGTGCATGTACGGGAAGTTGGACGCCGGGAACTGGAGTGGTACTCACCCTGGGTTCGGTCCCGACCAGCTGGGGCGGGGCGTGCGCAGCATTCGGAAACGCGCAAGTGGTGACGGTGGTGTTGGGTGCCGCTGGCAGCACTACGAGCTGTACAGTTACGTTCCCATAGCAGTTCTATCTGCGAGTTATAAGAAAAAAGGGGGCTTCGGCCCCCTTTTTTTCATTGCACTTCGATACGCGATCGACTGTAGGCGCCTGTTACGATGGACGCTGGACGAGCACTCGGCAATGAGCACATGGCGCAGTCTAGACTTGAACTTGCCCCCGGAGAGGTGGTTTTTCGCGAAGGCGACCCACCCACATCGGCGTTTCTCATTGAGTCTGGTCAAATTGAAATACTTACCGTGCAAGATGGTGAGCCGTTCGTGCTCAGCGTGCTTGGTGCCGGCGATTTACTCGGTGAGATGGCTATCATCGACGAGGCTCCGCGCACCGCCACCGCGAGGGCTCTGACTACTGCCGCGCTGATTGCGGTTGACGGTAAGCAGCTTTCCGAACGCATAGAAGCCAGCGACCCAATCGTACGTGCCCTGCTCAAGGGGCAATTGACGCGCTATCGCCAAGCATTGCAGAGCTTGCGCGGACAACCCCCAGTCATTTCCATCAGCAGTCAAGGTCAACGGGCAGTGGATGGCGATGGATACGACGACGGGGCCGTGGCCAAAATTCGACTTGAAACCCAGCTTCGAGATGCCATTGCCGCGCACGCCCTGGAAGTCCGGTTCCAACCCATTTACGAGATTGCGGTTGAGCGAATTGCGGGTTATGAAGCGTTGGTCCGTTGGACACATCCGGTACGTGGGCCGATTTCTCCGGTTGAATTTATTGCGTTGGCTGAAGAGACTTCGCTGATCCTGCCGGTCGGACAGTATGTCCTGGACCGAGTAGCGGAGGCGCTTGCGCTCTTGCAACAATCCGGCGTTAAACCGCTACCCTTTGTTGCCGTCAACATGTCTGGTCGACAACTGGGAGAGCTCGACATGCTCGGCGCAGTGCGCGAAACCTGCGCGCGCAACGGCATTGACCCACGCCTGATCAAAATTGAAGTAACCGAAAGCCTGACACTCGATGTCGACAAAGTCGCCGAGTTGATCCGACGAGCCCAGGCGGAGGGCGTCATGGTAGCCCTTGACGACTTCGGTACCGGACATTCCAATCTTGGTCATCTGCACAAACTCCGATTCAACACGGTAAAGCTGGATCAGGGATTTGTGCGGCAGATGCTTGAAGCGCCGCGCTGTCATTCGATCGTACGCGCGATCGTAGCGATGGTCCATGCGCTTGAAGCAGACCTTGTCGCCGAAGGTGTGGAGACGCGCGCCCAACTCGATGCGCTCGCGGAGATGAATTGTCGCTACGCGCAGGGCTATCTGATTGGACGACCGCAGACCTTTGCCGAGATGCAGGGCAACCACGCAGTCGGCTAAAACTGGCGAATCGCAATGCGTGTACATGCATAAAGTGATCCCCGACGTTCAATTCGACGCTTTGTTGTTGCAGACCAAGCTCGGTCGACCGTTGGCACGGATCAGTCGCGTATCAGGCTGCTGCTGTGCCGATCGCCTGATGCGCGGATACACTGCGTGCGTCCGTGTTGCAGAGGCTCATCGCGAAAATCGGGAGTCGACCGCGATGACTGACCCAAGGGCCGAGGACTGCATGACGCCGATCGCTCAATTGTCCATGCATCCAATAGCTGACGCGCTCGTAGCGCACGCAAAGTCAAGTTCGACAGCTTCTTCCACGTACTCATATTCCGACAATATCAATGCAGCACCTTCAACTTCCCTAGCCCGCAGGAATCGCTTCCATGAATCAGGCACTCCCCGTTTTGGCGGCACCCAAGTCCATTCCTTTGCATATCAAGGTGCTGATCGGGTTTGCATTGGGCACAGTCATCGGATTGATCGTGCATGCTCAGGGCCTGCAAAATAGCGAGGGGGTTCAGGGTTTCGTTACATACATCGCCAAGCCGTTCGGGCAGATATTCCTGAATTTGCTATTCATGCTGGTGGTGCCTCTGATGTTCTCGGCGTTGGTGCTGGGAGTGGCCGAGCTCGGTGACATTGCCAGTCTCGGTCGCCTGGGTTGGCGCACGCTGCTCTACACCGCGGTCGTAACTGGCATTGCCGTGGGGATTGGCCTGTTGACGGCCAACTTGATTCAGCCCGGCGCGCATATGTCACCGGAACTGGTGCAGCAAGCGATGGCACAGTATTCAACCCGGGCCAGCGAAATCGCGACGTCCGGCGCACAACTCAACTTCATGGACTTGTTGATCAACATAGTGCCGCACAATGTCATCGCCGCCGCGGCAGATGATAAGCAGAAGCTCGGCGTGGTGTTTTTCGCGTTGATGTTTGGCATCGGTATGGTGCTGACGCAAACACCGGCTACGCAGGCATTCAAGCAGGCGTTGCAGGGCCTGTTTGAGATATGCATGAAACTCATCGGGCTGGTGATTCGACTCGCGCCCTACGCAGTGGCTAGCTTTACCTTCATCCTCTGCGCAAATCTGGGGCTGGATGTCATCTGGGGTCTAGGCTGGTTCGTTGCCACTGTGTTGTTGGCACTGGCGTTGCACATGTTTGTGGTGTTGCCGCTGTGGGTGCGGTACATGGGCGGGATGCCGGTGCTCACCTTCTTTCGCGGCATCCAGGAAGCCATGTTGACGGCATTTGCTACGGCCTCTTCGACTGCGACGCTGCCGGTGACACTTCGAGTCGCGGAAGAGAATCTCAAACTCCCACGCAAAACCTCACGTTTCGTCTTGACCGTAGGCGCGTCGGCCAACCACCACGGAACTGCACTGTTCGAAGGAATTACTATTTTATTTCTTGCCCAGGTCTCGGGGCTTGAGCTGGCTCTGACACAGCAACTCCTGGTACTCGTGCTGTGCATCCTCGGTGGCATTGGCACCGCTGGCATTCCGTCGGGATCACTACCGGTAATCGCGATGATCTGTGGTGTGATTGGTCTGGACCCAGCGGGTATCGCCATCATTTTGGGCGTCAATACGTTCCTGGATATGTGCCGTACCTCGCTTAACGTCACCGGCGATCTGGCCACGGCCGTCGTGGTGGCGCATCGTTCGCGAGACTCGGATGCGCCAGAAGTGGAGGGCGGGGTCGGAACACCCTAGATTTTGCGCCGGCATAGGTCAGCAAACCCGGCGAATGATCAGGATGTAGTGGTGTTCATCGCATTGGAGCAAGGGCCGATTCTGGACAACGCCCCAACTGAGTTAGGCTTGCCGCATGTCTGCTGATCGCCGCGTGCACATCGATGCGTTTCTTCAGCACCTAAGGGTGGTGAGGCGGTTGTCCGCGCGAACCATCAGCGCATACGACGAAGATCTAACGGCGTTGGATATATGGATTGCCGCAACGATGCCGCAGATGGACTGGGCCTCGATGCATATTGAGTCGGTGCGCGCGCATGTCGCCGCCGCACATCGCGCGGGATTGTCCGGCACGTCACTGGCGCGCCGGCTATCGGCGATGCGAAGTTTCTATCGCTATCTGATACGAGAAGGCAGAGCAGGCTCCAATCCAGCCGAAGGCGTGCGCGCGCCAAAGTCACCACGCAAGCTGCCCAACGTGCTGGATGCGGACGAGATGAGCGCGTTCCTCGAGTTGCCTACCGACGCGCGCCTGAGCGTGCGCGACAAAGCCATGTTCGAGTTATTTTACTCGTCCGCTTTAAGACTATCCGAATTGTGTTCGCTTACCTGGTCTGGTTACGAACACGCTGAGGGGTTAGTTCGAGTCATCGGCAAGGGCGCAAAGACACGCATCGTACCGGTGGGTTCGCATGCCGCCGCAGCGCTGGCGGCATGGCGCAGAGAGAACGGTGGTCAAAGTGATGCGCCAATCTTCACCGGACGAGGCGGGGCCGCCATCGCGCCGCGTACAGTGCAGGCACGTCTGAAGTTCTGGGCACAGCAACAGGGGTTGTGGAAGCGCATGCATCCGCATTTGCTGAGGCACTCTTGCGCGAGTCACCTGTTGGAGTCGAGCGGTAATCTGCGCGGCGTCCAGGAGATGCTCGGCCATGCCGATATCGCGACAACGCAGATTTATACGCATCTGGATTTTCAACACCTGGCCCGCGTCTACGACGCGGCCCACCCGCGAGCCCGCAAGCGCTGAGCATGAGGAGCGGCGTGCGCCGCGATTGCCAGAGACTGCCAGCCTGGGCAATCGCGGCTCATGCCGCACCCACATTACCGTCGCTTGCAATCAGTCCGGTGCAACCCCAGATAGCCGGCTATACCGGAGAAACCCATGTCGACGCATCGCCCAGATACTTTCTACGCCACCACCATCGTCTCAGTGCGCCGCAATGGCAAGGTTGTCGTCGGTGGCGATGGGCAGGTAACGCTCGGCAATACCATCATGAAATCCAATGCCAAAAAGGTGCGCCGGCTCGGCAAGGGTGATGTGCTGGCAGGGTTCGCCGGCGCCACGGCCGATGCCTTCACACTGTTCGAGCTATTTGAGGCCAAGCTGGAAAAGCACGGAGGACAGCTGACGCGTGCGGCAGTGGAAATGGCCAAGGAATGGCGCACCGAGCGGCGCTTTGGTCGGCTTGAAGCTTTGCTCGCCGTTGCCGACAAGACTACGTCGCTGCTGATCAGTGGTACCGGCGACGTGCTTGAGCCAGAGCATGGACTGATCGCCATTGGCTCGGGCGGTCCGTACGCTCTGGCCGCCGCCAAGGCCCTGCTGGAGAACACCGAACTCAGTGCTGAGGAAGTGGTGCAGCGCGCGCTCAGGATCGCCGGTGATATCTGCATCTATACCAATCACAACGTCACCATCGACTCCTTGGACACGTAGTTGGCCGCAACCAACTCCGTGCCATTGCTCGTCGAGCCCGCGCGCGCTTCTTACGGTCGATCAGCTGAGTGTTCCGAGCTTTTGCTTTATCAATTCTGAGAGCTTGCCCATGTCGGTCTTGCCGACGACCTGCGGTTTGACCAAGGCGATGACCTTGCCCATGTCCTTGGCGCTGCTCGCTCCCGACTGTGCTATTGCGGCATCGATAAGGGCGGCGACTTCAGCTTCGCCCAGTTGTGCTGGCAAATAGCTCTGGATCACACCCACCTCAAACTTTTCGACGTCGGCCAGATCGTTACGATTTGCGGCCTCGTACTGACTGATCGAATCTTTGCGCTGCTTCAGCATCTTCTCGATCGCGGCCAGAACCTGCGTGTCATCAAGCAAGATACGCTCGTCGACTTCACGCTGCTTGATCGCAGCGTTGATCAGGCGGATGACGCCGAGCTTGTCCTTCTCTCCGCTCTTCATGGCGGACTTCATGTCCTCTACCAAGCGGGCTTTTAGCGTACTCATGTGATTTCCTTCGGGAACGATGGGCGCGATAGGGCCAAACACAAAAAGCCGGCACTGCGATGCAAGGCCGGCTTTCGGAGAGACTGAAGAAAAGGCAGGCCTTGACGGCCGCCCGATCAATACATGCGTTGACGCTTGGTCACGTCGCGCATCGTGCGACGGTGATTGCGTTTCACGGCGGCAGCGGCTTTGCGCTTGCGCTCCATGGTCGGTTTTTCGTAAAACTCCCGCTTGCGGGTTTCAGCCAAAATTCCGGCTTTCTCACAGGTGCGCTTGAAACGACGCAGAGCAAACTCAAATGGCTCGTTCTCGCGTACTTTTACGTTGGGCATGATCTCTCCGTGCTTAAATTGCTCCCCCTGCCAGGGCAGCCAAGCCGCGCATTCTGCCAAGGGTTTGAAGAGTTTGCAAAGATCCTGTTAAACGGCATTGCCCTTGGGGATTCGAAAGCAGCCGCTGCGCAGTTCGAATGTTGATAAAAAAGTCTATTGATTCAAGGATTTATCGTGCGCGTTCTGGGAATTGAAAGCTCTTGTGACGAAACCGGGCTGGCGCTCTATGACACCCATGCCGGACTGCTGGCGCACACACTTTTTACCCAAATTGACTTACATCAGGCTTATGGCGGCGTCGTTCCCGAACTGGCGTCGCGCGATCATGTGCAGCGTTTGTTGCCCCTGATCCGCGCAACGCTAGGTGCCGCCGGACTGAAAATTCGCGATATCGATGGCATCGCGTATACCAGCGGACCTGGTCTGGTTGGCGCACTACTGGTAGGGGCGGCTACTGCCCGCGCCCTGGCTTGGTCTCTGGATGTGCCGGCAATCGGAGTGCACCACATGGAGGGCCACTTGTTGGCGCCGTTGCTCGAGCCGGGGGCGCCCGAGCCTCCGTTTGTCGCGTTGCTGGTTTCGGGCGGACACACTCAGTTGATCGAAGTAAGCGCTATTGGTCGCTACCGGTTGCTGGGTGACACACTGGACGATGCAGCGGGCGAAGCGTTCGATAAGACCGCCAAACTAATGGGATTGCCCTATCCGGGTGGTCCTCATCTGGCGCGGATCGCCGAGACCGGCGTGTCCGGTCGGTTTCGGTTTGCGCGGCCAATGTGCACACGTCCTGGTTTGGATTTCAGTTTCAGTGGGCTCAAGACCCAGGTGCTGCTGGCCTGGCGTGAATCCGATCAGAGCGAGCAGGCGCGTGCCGATATCGCCTCCGCGTTTGAAGAAGCGGTGACCGAAACGCTGGCCATCAAATGTCTGCGTGCGATGAAGGAAACCGGCATGGGTACCCTGATCGTGGCCGGCGGCGTCGGTGCCAATCGCCGTTTGCGCGCGCTCTTGGCCGAGTCCGCTGCCCGTGAAGGATTTCGCGTTGCGTTTCCGCGTCCGGAGTTTTGCACCGACAATGGCGCGATGATTGCATTCGCTGGCGCCAAGCGCCTGGAGGCGGGATTGCACGACGATTCGGCCATCGAAGTACGAGCACGCTGGCCGCTGGAAGAATTGACCGCGGTTGTTTAGCAGCGACGTAGGTCGCGATCATCCTTACAATGGCCGGTATCCCCAAAACATCGCGGCTCATGCCGCTCCCACATTTTTGTAGAGACCATGGATATTGTTTTCATCGAAGCACTACGCATTGACACGCTGATCGGTATCTACGACTGGGAGCGCCGCGCAAAGCAGCCCGTGGTCCTGGATCTGGAAATGGCCTTTGACAACACGATGCCGGCAGCAAGTGACGACATCAAGGACACGCTCGACTACAAAGCGGTCAGCAAGCGTCTGATCGGTTTCGTTGGTGACAGCAGTTTTGGCCTGGTAGAAACTCTGGCGGAACGCTGCGCGGATATCCTGATTCGGGAATTCAGCGTTCGCTGGCTGCGCCTGCGTCTGAGCAAACCTGGTGCGGTGCGTGGCGCACGGGCGGTCGGCGTAGTCATCGAGCGCGGGCGCCGCGATGCCTGATCGGCATCCACCGATGGCGCTGCATCGTGTCTACTTGAGCCTGGGCAGCAATATCGCAGCAGCGGCCAATCTTCGTTCGGCATTGCGCGCACTACGCGAACAATTCGGACCGCTGTCGGTGTCGCCGGTCTATCAGACCAAAGCAGTCGGTTTCGAGGGCAACGATTTCCTCAATCTGGCTGCGGCAATCGTTACCAACCTCGACGTGCTGGCCTTGAATAGTTGGCTGCATGCACTGGAGGATGCACACGGACGACGTCGCGATCAAGCGCGTTTCTCGGCGCGCACGCTCGACATCGACATCGTGTTCTTCGACCATTTGATCATGTCCGGACCGGGGAATTTGCAACTGCCACGCTCCGATCTTGAACACGCATTCGTGCTCAAACCTTTGTTCGATCTCAATCCGCGATTGGTCGTGCCCGGAACCGATCATTCGCTGGCGATGCTCTGGTCAGAGCACAAGGACCGCGAAGCGCCACAGTGGAATTCTACGTTGCGATTTGACCAATCTGTAGTGTGATTGAGAAGCGGAGGGCCATGTCGGGTCGGCCTACATTCCGATCGAACGGCCGCCATCCACACGCAGAATCTGACCGGTCATGAACGGCGCATCGCGCAACAGGAACAATGCCGTCTTGGCAATGTCCAGCGCGGTGCCGGCCCGGCGCAGCGGCGTGCGCGCAATCATCGCTTCCTGTTCCGCAATCGGCTTCCCCGACTCGGGCCATAGCACTGCCCCAGGCGCAATCGCGTTAACGCGGACTTGGGGAGCGAGTTCACGCGCGAGCGAACGCGTCATCATCACCAGCGCGGCTTTGGCCATGCTGTACACCGGATGCCCTGGCAAGGGCTGCGTTGCGTACAGGTCCACCAGATTGATAATGCAGCCCTGCTGTTGCCTGAGCTGCACGGCGGCCGCTTGCGCAAGAAAGTAGGGGGCCTGCGCATTGCTCGCAAACAGATCGTTCCACTGCGCAATGCTGGTTTCTCCCAGCGCAGTGGGGTAGAAGCTGGAGGCGTTGTTGATCAGTGCGTCAAGGCGACCGAATCGTGACACGGTGCCCGCAACCAGTTCCGGCAGCCGCTGAATTTCGGCCAAATCAGCGCGCATGCACAGCGTACTGTCAGGCCGATCCAGCTCCAGGTCAGATTGCAATGCAAGGGCATCGTGGCCGGATTCCCGATAGTGGATGGCGATGTCGTAGCCCGCCACATGCAGGTGCCGGGCGATGGCCGCCCCAACTCGTCGGGCACTTCCGGTGATCAGTACGACAGGCGCAGAGCTGCTGGTCATGACGGTGCCTCGAAAATTGCTGAAGTCTGCCCATTGTCGCCGATACCATATCAAATCGAACTTGAGGGAGCAGGCATGTCGCAAACGGGCGCTACACCGGGATCGCACGGCGCGTTGCCGCTCCCAAGCGAACAGGAGCTGGCGCACAGCGCGAAACTTGAAACGCTGATTCGCGCCGAGATCAGGCCGAGTGGTTCGATTCCGTTCTGGCACTACATGGAGCTGGCACTGTATGCGCCTGGCCTGGGGTACTACAGCGCCGGAAAGACAAAATTTGGCTGCAGCGGCGATTTTGTCACCGCGCCCGAGTTGGGCGATTTGTACTCGCGTGCGATGGCAAGAGCGGTCAGCAATGTCTTGCGAGCATCAGCAGATACCGTGTTTCTCGAAGTGGGCGGAGGCAGTGGAAAATTTGCCGCAGCGGCGCTGGCCGAGTGGGAAGAACTGGGCACATTGCCCCGGCACTACTGGATTCTCGATCGTAGTGCCGAGCTGCGCGCTCGCCAGCGCGAAACGCTGGCAGCGCGCGTGCCCCATCTGTTGCATCGCGTGACCTGGCTGGATACTCCGCCTGAGCAGGTTTGGCGTGGCGTGGTGTTCGCCAATGAAGTGATCGATGCGTTGCCGGCGCACCGCTTTGTGATGCGCGATGGCGAAGTGCGCGAGTTGCATGTCGCAATCGACACCGACGGCCGCTTGTGCTTAGTGGAACGCGAAGCCGACACCATGCTGATCGCGGCGATGCAGCACGTCGCCGGTGATCTGGATGCGCCGATCAATGATGGGTATCGTTCAGAGATTCTGCCGCAGCTGCCGTATTGGATCGACGCCGTGTGCGGCACGCTGGAGGCAGGACTGGCAATCTTTGTTGATTACGGCTACCCGCGTCATGAGTTCTACCATCCTGACCGACGTGACGGCACGCTGACGTGTCATTACCGACATCGAGTGCACGACGACGCGTTGTTGTGGCCGGGGCTACAGGACATCACCACCTGGGTTGACTTCACCGCATTGGCCGAAGCGGGTACGCGCTCGCGTTGGCCGCTCGCAGGCTTCACCTCGCAGGCACAGTTTCTGTTGGCCGC
This sequence comes from Pseudomonadota bacterium, assembly GCA_034440555.1. Taxonomy (GTDB): domain Bacteria; phylum Pseudomonadota; class Gammaproteobacteria; order Xanthomonadales; family Ahniellaceae; genus 0-14-3-00-62-12. The sequence goes on along the minus strand of JAWXCG010000069.1, from coordinate 20,262 downwards.
CGGGTTGCTCGACATGTTGCAGGTAGAACAGTTAACCCAGGACGATGCCGGACGATATGCGCTGGCGCAGCAGGTCAAACGACTGACTCTGCCCGGTGAAATGGGCGAGCGCTTCATGGTCATGTGCTTTGCGCGTGGCGTCGACGGCGTACCGCCAGCCTTCACCGCCTACGATCAGAGCCGGCGTCTGTGAGTCTGCGCCGGTTCGCTCGGCCACAGCTATGGCTGTTGTTGGCGTGGCTGCTGATCGCTGCGATCGTCAGCTTGTCGCTGATGCCGCCGTTGCACCTGCAGGCTTGGGGCGCGCCGAGCTGGAACGACAAGCTTGCGCACTTTCTCGCCTATTTCCTGCTCAGCGCGTGGTATGTGCAATTGTACGATTCAGCGCGGGAGATGCGGCTCCGCGTGTTGTTCTGTCTGGCGCTGGGCGCCGCGATGGAAGGGCTGCAAAGTCTGACCGGCATACGTTCGGCTGATTGGCGCGACATGCTTGCCAATGGCGCAGGTGTGATCGTCGGCGGTCTGACCTGGTTCACTGCCATGGCGAGCGCACTGCAGCGCTGGGATCGGCCGGTTGATTTGTAACGCGAAGCAAGCCGAGCTAGTTAAAGCGCTGTGGCAACAGACCGCGCAGTTCATCGGCACTGAGATCGCGCCAGCAGCCAAACTTCAGGTTGCCCAATCGCACGTTGACGATGCGTATGCGTTGCAATCGCCTGACCTTGAAGTCAAACACGTCGCACATGCGACGGATCTGTCGATTCAGCCCCTGGGTCAGCACAATGCGAAATTGATTGCGGCCGAGGCGTTCGATGCGGCACGGAAGGGTCACCGTATCCAGAATCGCGACCCCCGCTGCCATTCCGACAAGAAACGCGTCGCTGACAGGTCGGTCGACCGTCACCAGATACTCTTTCTCGTGTTTGTTTTCGGCGCGCAATATTTCGTTGACGATATCGCCATTGTTGGTCAACAGGATCAATCCGTCGGAGTCTTTGTCCAGGCGCCCGATAGGAAAAATTCGAACGCTATGTCCGATGCTGTCGATGATGTTGCCGGGCACATGACGTTCGCTCGTGCACGTCACGCCGACCGGCTTGTTGTAGGCGATATAGGTGTCTTTGTTTTTCTTGCCGAGTGGCTGGCCACGTACGCTGACTTCATCGCCTGCACCGACTTGGGTGCCGAGCACGGCGACGACACCATTGACCTTTACCTCGCCCTGATCAATCCACTGGTCGGCCTCGCGCCGCGAACAGATCCCGGTTTCGCTGATGTACTTGTTCAGACGCATGCTCAACGAAATCCGATGCGCCGATCGAGTTCCAGTACGCGACGTTCGGCGCTGAAACGGGTACCGAAGCGCTGCAGCCCATCGGCGCGCAGACGTGGCGCATGGTCGCGCAGATAGCCCTCCAGTGCAGTACGGTCGCGCAACCAGTAATGGGTCACAAAAACTGCACGCTGGTCGTTGCCCTCCTCGCGCAGCAGTTCGGCGAACTCGAAGCCAGGCAGGGCGAGGATCTCGTGGACGTGCGCCACCAACCAGTCGTGGAACTCGACCGTCAGCTCGGCTTCCACTGCGATGCGCACTTCGTAGAGGATCACAGCGAAGCCAGGCTCAGCATCATGTTGACAAAGATTCCGATCATGATCAGAAATGAGTAGGCAAAGCCGATCATGGCGTACTTCAGCACAGTCATCGGCCAGCCTTGGCGATAGATGCGTTTCTGCGCGACCAGCAAGTAGATCGGGATCCACCAGAAGATCAAGGTGTCGATAAAGCTCAGAGTGCTTTTCCACCACGAGGCTTCAGCAAGTTGATTGCTCAGCGCCGTGCTGCCGGCGAGCAGCAGGATGGACAGACAAAGAAAACTATGACTATGCAGAGCGACAATCAGATGCTCCATGTACAGTCTGCGCTTGAATAAATAGAAACACTTCAACATCAGCGCAAACAGGGGCAGCAGCACGAACAAGGTCTGCGGCGCCAGACTGAAAACCTGAGCCAAGAACCGGTTGGGATCGTCCTTGACCAATTTCGCATTCTTCACAATGCGCGCTCCCTGTGCGGTCAGCCATGCGTTGCTCGCAGCATTCAGCCAACCGATCTGCACCGGCTGCTTGGCTGGGTCCCATGGCTCGTCGCCACCGAACTGGATCCGCATCGGGTTGGGATCATCCGAAGCGTCAAGTACGGGCGGATCAGGCACCAATCCGCCGGCGGGCCTCGGAGCCGGCGGTGCGCTCTGGGGTCGCCTTGGCTTTTGCGGCTGATCAGCGTTCTTGGCATTGTCAGCTCGGGCGCGCCGGAGCATCGAATCGACGCGTTTGTGCACCGCTGCACTGGCATCCTTGAATGCCGCGTCACCGATCAATGAGCGAGTCTGCTCCAGGGCCGCGATCGCTTCACGCCGCTGTTGCTCGATTTCCTCAACTTCAAGCTGTGCCGACTCGCCATCGCTCTTGAACCAGCTGTCATCGCCGTTTTTGGACTTCTCGACATGGGTGATCCAGGACACTGCCAGAAACGCGAACACGCTGAAGAAGAAATACAGACGTAGCGGCGTGACGTAGCGTACGCGGCGGCCCTCGAAGTACTCGACGCTCAGGAAACCGGGGCGAAAGAACAGCGGAAACACCGTGCGCAGTGTTCGCGAATCGATGTTGAATACGGTGTCGAGGAAGTCCCCAATGATGCCCGACAGGTGCCGAATAAAGCCTTTCTCGGGCTGGCCGCAGCCGTAGCAGAATGCGCCGAGCAGGGGTTCGCGGCAGTTGGGGCAGCTCGGCTGGTCGTCTTTTGCGGCGAGAGGAACTGAATCTCCCTCAGCGATGGTCGGTGCGTTCATGGATTGATATCGGGATTGCGGGCAGCGCTAAGATACGCGGCTCCGATCAGGTTGCACAATGTTTTCGTCTTCGCCATTCGAGCTGCCCCAGCAGACAATTTCGCCGGCCAGGCTGGCCGACATTTCTGGTTCGCAGCGCTGCTGCGGCCAAGCTCTGGATTCACCATGAGTACCTCGATTCGATCCGAGCTTCCTCGCGAGTTGCGCAGCGTCACCAGACTGGCCGTGCCGGTGGTGCTCGGACAGCTGTGCGCGATGGGCATGAATGTGGTCGACACGCTGATGGCTGGCCGTCACTCGGCGCATGCGTTGGCGGTGGTCGGCGTGGGCAGCGCGATCTGGACGCTGGTGATCATTGCTCTGCTCGGGTTCCTGCTCGCGGTGCCGCCGATGGTTTCCGAACTGGATGGCGCCGGACGACGCGAGCGCATTGCTGCTTTGGTCAGCCAATCCATCTGGTTGGCACTATTGCTCGGCGCCGTACTTTTCTTCGCAGTACGCAACGCCGGTCCGCTGCTGACGTGGATGAAGGTTGACCCGCTGTTGGTACCGGACGTGGTTGCATTTCTGCGCATTCTCTCGTTCGGCACGCCTGCCCTGGCCATGTTTTTCGCGCTGCGCTATTTCAGTGAGGGCATTGGCTACACGCGCGCGACACTTTATTTCTCGCTGCTGGGTATCGCGCTGATGCTGCCCATCGGCTATGTGCTGGTGTTTGGACATTTTGGGTTTGCCGCCATGGGTGCGCGCGGCTGCGCGTTGGCGCTGTTGATCAGCCTGTGGCTGCAGATCATCGCATTCGTGATTTTCGTCCTGTGGCATCCCATTTATCGCGATATCGAGCTGACACGTCGCTTCGAAAGGCCGCGATGGAGCGAGATGCGTCACCTGCTCGCGCTCGGGTTGCCCATCAGCTTCATGGTGCTGATGGAAGGCTCGTTGTTTATCGTATCTGCGCTCCTGATCGGAAGCCTTGGCACGACCGCCGTTGCCGGGCATCAGATCGCCATCAACCTGGCCAGCGTGGCATTCATGGTCCCGCTCGGTATCGGCGCGGCAACGACCGTGCGGGTGGGCAACGCGCTCGGTGCCGGCGACCGGGTGCGATTGCGTGCGGCCGTGGTTTCCGGTCTGATGTTGGCGCTGCTTTCGCAGTTGCTGGCGGCTTCCAGCATGGCCCTGTTCGCGCACCAGCTGGCGCGTCTGTATACGCCGGACCCTGCCGTGGTTGCGCTGGCAGCCCAGTTGCTGATCATCTGCGCGATATTCCAGTTCTCTGATGGCCTACAGGCAGTAGCGGCATCAGCGCTACGCGGGCTTCAGGACGCGCGCATTCCGGCCGTGTTGACGTTTCTGGCGTATTGGCCGATTGGCATGAGCGTCGGCTACTGGTTGGCCTTCCATCGCGGCCTGGGCGCCTTTGGCATGTGGTGGGGTTTGGCAGCCGGACTCAGCGCTTCGGCAGTGTTTCTGTTGTTGCGGCTCTGGTTTCAGTTACGCCATCGCGGTGTTGCTGCGGATGTCATCCCAACCTTTGGCAGCGGACAGCGATCCGCTTAGCCGCTACGCTTGGCATCGATTCACCCGGTTTTGCGGCGCGCTGAGGCACGATTGGGGCGCCCATTGGCGGTAAGAGCCGATCCCATCAAACCCGATCCCATCAAACCCTCACAATTGACAGAAGACCCATGACTGAAGCCACCGTTCCCAGCCGTCGACCCACCGCCTTTTGGCGCTTTCTCAGCGGCGCGTGGCAGGCGCTGGAGTTTTCGCGCAATCTGTTGTTCAACCTGATTTTTCTGTTTATCGTGGTCGTGGTGCTGATTGCCGTGTTCAGCGGTGGTCCGCAGCGGATCGAACCCAAAAGCGCCTTGGTGCTGGATCCATCGGGTGCCATCGTCGAACAATTTTCATCAAGTGCGGTGGATCGGGCGCTGGCATCTGCGACGGGTGATGAACAGCCAGAAACCCAACTGCGCGACATCGTCAGAGTGCTGGAAACGGCCGCCAAGGACGATAATATTGATCGTGTGCTGTTGATCACCCACGACATCAGCGGCATGGGTCCCGCCACCGGCCGCGAGCTCGCGCGGGCGTTGGCCAAGTTCAAGGAAAGCAAGAAGCCGCTGTATGCAATGGCCGACGGCTACGACCAGCGCGGCTACCTGCTCGCCGCACAGGCCGACAAAATCTATATGGATCCGGAAGGTGCCGTGTTGTTCGAAGGCATGGCGCGCTACCGCACCTATTTTCGCGGCGCTTTCGACAAATTCGGTATTGAGCCGCACCTGTTCCGAGTCGGAGAGTACAAGTCTGCGGGCGAGCCCTATATCCGCAGCGACGCATCGCCGGAAGCCAAGGAAGCGGATCTGTACTGGATGAACGATGTGTGGCAGCGCCAGCTCGCCGACATCGCCGCCGCACGCGGTCTCAAAGCGGAGGATCTGACTGCCATCATCGATGGCTATGTGCAATCGATTACCGCCGTTGGCGGCGATCTTGGCAAGCTCGCGGTCGAGCAAAAGCTGGTCGATGGACTGATGACACGCCAGCAAATTCGTGAGCTGATGATCAAGGAAGGCGACGAGGACGAAGACGGACATTCCTTCCGGCAGATAAATTTCAAAGACTATCTGGCGCGGCAGAATGCGTTGCCCAAGTTTCCGGGCGACAACCAGGTGGCCATCGTGGTTGCCGAGGGGCAGATCGTTGATGGCGATCAGGCACCAGGTACGGTCGGCGGTGATTCGACCAGTCGGCTGCTGCGTGACGCGCGCGAGGACGAAGACGTGAAAGCTGTGGTGCTGCGCGTCGACTCGCCTGGCGGCGGCGTGTTTCCGTCGGAGCTGATTCGTCGCGAGGTGGCGTTGCTGAAGAAAGCCGGGAAGCCAGTGGTGGTTTCCATGGGTGATCTCGCTGCATCCGGTGGTTATTGGATCAGCATGAATGCCGACGAGATCATCGCTGATCCCAGCACCATTACCGGTTCCATCGGCATCTTCGGTTTGTTCATGAATGTGCCGGAGGCGATGGGCAAGGTCGGGCTCAAAACCGATGGTGTTGGCACGACCTGGTTGGCTGGCGCTTTCGACCCGACGCGAGCACTCGATCCGCGTGTGGGCGAACTGATTCAGCAGGTGATCAACAACGGATACGAGAACTTCATCGGCCGTGTCGCCGAAGCGCGCAAGCAGGATGTTTCGACCATCGACTCCATCGCTCGTGGTCGCGTGTGGAGCGGTGCCCAGGCCAAGGAACGCGGGTTGGTCGATCGGCTGGGCTCGTTCGACGATGCGGTGAAGTCGGCAGCAAAGCTTGCGAAACTCGACGACTACGAGACGCGTTACATAGAAAAAGAGCCGAGTGCGTTTGAAGCCTTCATGGCAGGCATGTCGCAATCTCGAGTCGGCGCTTTTATGGCGCGTCAGGGTTGGCTGGGTCCGCTTGGCACGCTTAGCGATCGCCCGAACCAGGAGCTGCAAACGCTGCAGGCATTGCTCGAACAACATCATCCCGGTCTGCCGGTTTCGGTGCAGGCACATTGCGAGTGCGGTATTCGCTAGTCGCTGCCTATCGAGTGCGGGAGCTTGCTCTCGCATCTCGTCTTTCCATTTTGTTTATCGCAATGTGTTTGAGTCAGCGCTCCGCTGCGTTACCTGCTGATGGGCGTAGAGCGGCGGCGCGCTGCTCTGCGCATCTGTCCGCGGCGTCCGTCGGACGCCGCGGACGATCAGTGATGAAGAATATAATCAAATAAATCAATCGATTGCCAGTGGCACAAGAATTGCGGATCGCCCGTGACATTCACGGACGATCGCCATGATTCGAGACACCGCTGCCACCGACCGCGTGCTCCAAGCCGATGCATCCCGCCACACACGGCAGCGGGTACTGTTGGTGGCCGGTAGCCTGGTCGCGCTTGTGCTCGTCGGCTGGAGTGTGAATCGGTTTTTCGCAACCGAGCGCAGCGTGGACGCGAGCCGATTGCGTTTTGCGGAAGTGGTGCGCGGCGCTCTAGTGCGCGATGCGATCGCCGATGGCCGCATCGTTGCGGCTGACATCCCCAGTGTTTATTCACCAGCGAACGGAAGCGTCGCGTTGCGCACGCGTGCTGGCGCATCGGTAAAGAAAGGCGATGTGCTCGCCGAAATTGATTCGCCCGAACTACAGGCCGAGCTCGAACGCGAGCGCGCGGCGCTGGCGAGCCTGGATGCCACAACGGCACGGTCGCGTATCGAGTCGGAGCGGTTGCGACTGACTGCGGTCAAGTCTGTCGACGAGGGTGAAGTCGCGCGCACCGCGGCGGTGCGTGATCTGGAGCGTGCCGAACGCGGTTTCAAGAGCGGCGCAATTGCGGAAGTTGATTACCTGCGCGCGCAGGATGCGCTGGAAGCCGCGCAGATCCGGTCGAAGCACGCAGCAGCTGACTCTGCTTTGAACAATGATGCAGTAGGCTTTGAGCAACGTACGCGGGATCAAGAGCTGAGGCGACAGCGTTCGGTCGTTGCCGAACTTGAACGCCGTCGCGACGAACTCACCGTGCGCGCGCCGGTCGATGGCATCGTCGGGACAGTCGCGGTCTCGGATCGCACCAAACTGGCGCGCGATGCTTTGTTGATGGTGGTCGTTGACTTGTCGCGACTCGAAGTAGAGATTCGTGTTCCGGAATCCTACGCAGACGATCTAGGTATCGGCATGGCAGTCGACTTGAGCTTGCCGAGCGGAAAAATTACGGGCCGCTTATCGACGATCTCGCCCGAGGTGATCGGGTCGGAAGTTTTGGCGCGCGTCGCATTTGTCGACGACCAACCCGCCGGTCTGCGCCAGAACCAACGCGTCTCGGTGCGCGTGCTGATCGAAAACAAACCCGACGTACTGTTGCTGCGCCGCGGGCCGTTCGTGGAGCAGTCGGGCGGACGGCACGTCTTCGTGGTGCGCGACGGCATCGCCGAGCGGCGCGCGGTGCGCCTGGGCGACAGCAGCTTGGAAGCGGTCGAAGTGCTTGAAGGTCTAGCGCCCGGCGACAACGTCGTTATCGCCGGTACTGACCTGTTCCAGGAATCCAGCCGTGTTCGTATCAACGACTGAAGAGCAAAGGTCCCATAACCCTCACCCCGTTTCGCGTTGATACCCGCTTCCACCATCGCAGCCGCAAGGAACCACACCATGCTCACCATGAAAAATCTCAGCAAGATCTACTGTACGCACCTGATCGAAACACATGCGCTGCGTGGATTCGACATCGAAGTGCGCGAGGGCGAGTTCGTTGCAGTCACCGGGCCGTCTGGCTCGGGTAAGACCACGTTTCTGAACATCGCCGGGTTGCTCGAAGATTTCAGCGATGGTGATTTTCTGTTTGACGGCGCGTCCGTGCGCGGGCTCGGCGACGACGCCCGCTCGCGATTGCGCAATCAGAAAATCGGTTTTATTTTTCAGGGTTTCAACCTCATCCCGGACTTGAATTTGTTCGACAATGTCGAGGTGCCGCTACGTTATCGCGGCTTCAACGCACAGGAGCGCAAGCGCCGCATTGAATTATCGCTGGAACGCGTCGGATTGTCCTCGCGCATGAAGCATTACCCCGCAGAACTTTCGGGCGGCCAACAGCAGCGGGTAGCGATCGCCCGTGCACTGGCTGGTGAGCCTCGATTGTTACTGGCCGACGAGCCAACCGGCAATCTGGACACCGCCATGGCGCGCGGCGTGATGGAGTTGCTGGAAGAGATCAACAGTCAGGGCACGACCATCGTGATGGTGACGCACGATGCCGAGTTGGCGCAGCGCGCTCAGCGCAACGTGCACATCATTGATGGCCAGGTCAGCGACTTCGATCGCAATATCAGCTTGCTGCGCCCGCGTGCGGCTGCAGTGGCGATTCCGGCCTGAGGTGCAGACCATGTGGAACTATTATTTCAAGCTCGGGCTCATGAGTCTGCGGCGCAATCCGATCCTTACTTCGCTCATGGTATTGATCCTCGGATTTGGTGTGGGCGCCAGCATGACGGCATACACAGTGATGCACGTGCTCGGGGGCGATCCGATCCCGCACAAGAGCGGCAAGATGTTTGTGCCGCAGCTCGATACGGGCTCGGCTGAAGACTACAAAGCGGGCGATGAACCCGATTTGCAGCTCGGTTATCTCGATACCGACGCCATGCTGCGCGCCAGACATGGCAGCAACCGCACGGCGGTCTACGGCATTGCGCCTATTGTCGATGCGCAGCGCAAAGATTTGCCGCCTTCCGGGGAAGCCGGCCTGGCGATGACACGCGGGTTCTTCGAAATGTTCGAATTGCCGTTTCGATTTGGCGGACCCTGGAATGCTGCCGAGGACGACGCCGGCAGCGATGTTGTAGTGATCGGACGCGTGTTGTCGGAAAAGCTGTTTGGTGCCGAGGACCCGAGTGGACGCAGCGTGCGGCTGGCCGATCGCGACTATCGCATTGTCGGTGTGCTCGATCTTTGGCGGCCTGTGCCGCGTTACTACCGGTTGCTCAGCGGCTCTTCGCCCACTGAAAGCGAACAGGTGATGGTGCCATTCCGCAATGCGATTTCGCGCGAATGGCGCAATGATGGTTGGACCAACTGCAACGGCAGCAGCCCCGACGAGCCGGGATTCGCAGGATTCCTGAAGCGGGAATGCAACTGGATCCAGTACTGGGTGCAACTGAACGATGCAGCAGCAGTTGCGGAATATCGCGACTATCTAGCGGCACACCTTGCACAGCAGCGCAAACTGGGTCGATTCAAACGACCGGATAATATCCGTCTGCGCGACGTGCGCGAGTGGTTGGCGTTCAACGATGTGGTCGATGCTGATACACGGCTGCAGACCTACCTGGCATTCGGCTTCCTGCTCGTGTGCATTGTCAATGTGGTCGGGTTACTGCTCGCCAAGTTCACCGCGCGCAGCGGCGAGATTGGTGTACGACGTGCACTGGGTGCGACCCGCGGCAACATCATCTCCCAGTACCTGGTCGAAACTGTGGTCATCGGTCTTGCCGGCGCCTTGCTGGGCTTGGCGCTGAGCTATGCGGGGCTGCTGGTTGTCGACCATTACAGTTTCGAGAGCGCAGGTATCGCCAAGCACGATCCCTGGATGGTCGCCGCGACCGTGGCCGTCGCCATAGTCAGCGCAGTGCTCGCTGGATTGCTTCCGACCTGGCGCGCTGCGCTTCAGGTTCCTGCCCTGCAACTCAAGTCTCAGTGAGGCCTGCCATGGAACTCAAACCGATTCTGAAAACTTTGCTACGCAACAAGATCGGCGTTGCCGTGATCGCGGCGCAGGTGGCGCTGACCCTGGCAATTGCCAGCAACGTATTCTACATCGTGCGTGACCGTGTTGCCGCGGCTGGTCAACCCAGCGGTGTAGACGAAGCCAATGTCTTCCGCATCCGCGCCAACAGTTACCGCGACATCGCCGAGCCGATGGCGCAGCAGAAAATGGACGAACAGATGCTGCGGACCATTCCCGGTGTGCGTGCGGTTGCCATGGTCAATCAGGTGCCGCTCGGCCAATCAGGTAGCAACAGTGGGATATTTGTAGCTCGCAAGCAGGTCCAGTCGACAACGAATGCAGCGTTCTATGAGTCAGCGACTTCGATGGTCGATACGTTGGGGCTGAAACTGATCGAGGGCCGCGATTTTCTTCCAGAGGAATACCTCGAAACCGATGGCGAGCCACCGTATCCGACTTCGCTGCCGATCATCATCAGCGAACGTTTGGCACAGCTGGCATTTCCGACTCAGTCGCACTTTGCTGGTCGCGTGCTTTACCGAGGCAGCGGCGATGACGCAACCGAGTTGCGCATCGTGGGCGTGGTTGAGCAACTCACTACCCCTTGGGGCCGATCCAGCTGGGGTTCGCAGACCGGGTCAGAGTCAGTTATCACGGCAGTGCGCCTGCCCAGTTCATCACCACAGTACATCGTGCGCACGCAACCCGGCACACAGACTGAAGTGATCAAAGCTGCTGAAGCGGCGCTGGTCAAACCTGGCGATGGCCGCATTCTGGAACCGGCCAACAGCATGCTGGAGCTGCGTGAACGGCGCTACCGCAACGATTATTTCCTGTCGTCGATGATGGCCACGATGACCGGTCTGCTGATGCTGGTCACCGCCAGTGGCATCCTCGGTATGGCGAGCTTTTGGGTCGGGCAACGCCGAAAGCAGATCGGCATGCGCCGCGCTCTGGGCGCGCGGCGCAGCGATATCCTGCGCTACTACCTGCTGGAGAATTTTGTTATCACCAGTCTGGGTATTGGCATTGGAGTGGTGCTGGCGCTGAGTCTCAACTTCTTCATTGCCGAAGGCCTGCAGCTTGCGCGACTGCCGCTCGATAACTTGCTGGTCGGAATGTTGATGCTGTGGGCAGTGGGCCAGCTCGCAACCTGGTTTCCAGCCCGTCGCGCCGCGCAGATCGCACCTGCAACGGCGACGCGAACTGTGTAAGGTTCGCCCTATGCCAACTGTACTTTTGATCGACGACAACGCGGGTGTGATTGACGCACTTGCGTTGCTGCTATCACTGCACGACATCGACGCATTGCGTGCTTCCACACCTGGTAGTGGACTTGCCCTGCTCGCTGATTCAGCGGTGGATCTGGTGATCCAGGATATGAACTTCAGCGCCGATACCACGTCGGGCGCGGAAGGCGAAACTCTTTTCCGCAAGATTCGCACGCTATATCCAGATATGCCGGTGGTCTTGCTGACAGCATGGACTCACCTTTCCACTGCGGTCGAACTGGTTCGTGCCGGAGCGGCCGATTATCAGGCCAAGCCCTGGGACGATCGCAAGTTGGTGGCCACGGTGCGCAACCTGCTGGAGCTGGGTGAGGCCAATCGCGCCATGACCCGCAACCGCGAAAGCGACCGCAGCCTGCGTCGCGCGCTGAAAACGTTCGACCTGCGCGGCTATTTGTTTGCCGATGCGGCAACTGCGCGTGCCGTGCATCTCGCCTGCCAGGTTGCCCGCGCTGACGTACCAGTGCTGATCACCGGCCCCAACGGCGCCGGTAAGGAGGGCATCGCCAGCATCGTGCAAGCCAATTCGGGCGTCTGCGCTGGGCCCTTCATCACCGTCAACTGCGGTGCCTTGCCGAGCGAGCTGATCGAGGCCGAACTTTTCGGTGCCGAAGCCGGTGCCTACACCGGCGCCAACAAGGCGCGCGAGGGAAAATTTGAAGCGGCGGACGGGGGTACGTTGTTTCTGGATGAGATCGGAAATTTGCCGCTTGCCGGGCAGATGAAGTTGCTTCGTGTGTTGGAGACCGGCCGCTTCACCCGGCTTGGCGCAAACCGCGAGCGCGAGGTAAAGGTGCGCGTGATCAGCGCTACCAATGCTGACCTGCGCACGATGATTCGTCAGGGCAGATTTCGCGAGGATCTTTACTATCGCCTGAACCTGATCGAGATTGTGCTGCCGCCATTGGCTGAACGCAGCGCAGACATATTGCCGCTGGCCGAACATTTTCTTGGAGGCGACAAACGCCTCGCCGACGATGCGCGTGCCGCGCTGCTTCGCCACCACTGGCCAGGCAATGTGCGTGAGCTCAAGAACACGATCAGCCGGGCGCGTCTGCTGGCACCTGGCGATGAGTTGCATGCATCCGATCTCGGCCTGTGCAGCGCGCCGGTTGCACTGGCGCCGGGCAACGCATTCGACCGCGCCGAGCCGGATCGCGACGCGATCGAAGCAGCGTTGACGAGTGCACAGGGCGTTGTCGCCCAGGCGGCGGCCGAACTCGGGCTGTCGCGACAGGCGCTCTATCGCCGCATGGAACGTCTTGGGATCGGTCGCGCGCCGTGAAGCGCCCCTTGTTCTCGCGTGTATCGCTAGCCGGAAGAGTGACCGGGTTGGTGTTTCTGATGGCCTGCGTCTCGGTGGCGCTGATGGTGATCCTGCCGCGCTGGATTGAAAATACTCCGGTTGTCGTTGTCGTCACGCTGTTAGCTGGTCTGATACTGGCGCTTTGGTGGGGCAGGCTACTGCTGCACGAGCACCTTTCGATGTTTCGTGCCCTGGCCGGTACGGTGCATAGTTTCCGCGATGGTGATTTCAGCTTTGGCCTGCGTTGGCAACGAAGCGATGAGCTGGCGGATCTGGTTGCAGCACACAACGAGCTCGGCCAGGTATTGCGCGACCAGCGACTTGGTCTGGTTCAGCGCGAATTGTTGCTCGATACCATGGTGCAGAACACACCGGTGGCGATGTTGTTGCTGGCCAATGCCGAGATCGTGGTTTACGCCAATCTGACTGCGCGCAAACTGTTGAATGAAGGCAGACCGTTGCATGGCCTGCGCATCGCGGAGTTGCTGGAGCTCAACGACCCGGCACTGCGCGAGGCGCTGGATCGCGGCGGCGACGGGCTGTTCTCGATCGGCGAGGGCGAGCAGGAGGAGATTTATCATCTGGCGCGGCGTAGTTTCCTGCTCAATGGGCGTCAACACGACCTGTTGATGCTGCGTCGATTCACCCAGGAATTGCGCCGGCAGGAGGTACAGACCTGGAAGAAGGTCATCCGCGTTATCAGCCACGAGCTCAACAACTCGTTGGCGCCAGTGGCGTCGCTTGCCCACTCCGGGGCAGAGCTACTCAGGCGCGGGCAAACCGATCGCCTCGAGTCAATTTTCGAAACGATCGAGGAACGCGCACGTCACCTCGAAGGCTTCATTCAGGGCTACGCGCGATTCGCCAAGCTACCCACGCCGAGGCTGGAATCAGTGCAATGGGACGAGTTCGTTGAGCGCATTGCATCGCAGATGACGTTTCGCATTGAAGGCAGCATCGCCCAAGGCAACACGCGCGTTGAAGCGTCGCGATTTGATCCCGCGCAAATGGAGCAGGCGCTGATCAACCTGTTGAAGAACGCACACGAGTCGGGCTCTGCAGAATCCGATGTGTCCTTGCAAGTCGAGCCAACGCGCAACGCCGTGCGCATCAGCGTGCGTGACCGCGGCCCCGGCATGAGCGCCACGGTGTTGGCAAATGCGCTGGTACCGTTTTACTCCACCAAGCGCGCGGGCACTGGACTGGGGCTGGCGCTGGCGCGCGAAATCATCGAAGCGCACGGCGGCACTATCACCCTGAACAATCGCCACGACGGTGGTTTGCAGGTGAGTTTGATCCTGCCAAGATCGTGATGCACGTGGTGCTGCTCGTGTACTTACTCAAACCCATCGCGGAACAGGTAGCCCACTTCCCAGACCGGCCCGCTCGCAGTCACGCTTATGCCTTGCACGGTTTCGCGTAATGGCTCGATTGCACCATCGCCGATGCGCACACTTCCGCCAACGGAATTCATGCCCTTGTTGAAGACAATGCTGGCGTTGCCGCGTACCGGATGGGTCAGAGTCAGCGTCCAGCTGGAGCCATTGTCGACCAACGCTGCGACCATTGCCGGCTCACCGTTGTCGTAGCCGGTGACAACGTTCAAAAAATAGCTGTCGGCGCTGCCGATCGAGTCGAGTTCGAGCCGATGCTGGCCGGATTGTTCGTCGCCAGGTACGTCCTCGTTGATGACGCGGAAAATCGGGTTCGTCGGCAGCAGGGTGATCAGCTCGCTGGTCTGCGTGCCGACGCTGGCGGCGACGCGATTGCTGGTGGCGGTTGGCGCGGTTTCGAAGTGCATGATGAACGATCGTCGCACCTGGGCACCGGCCACATGCGGGCCCTGCCACAGCCAGTTTGCGCTCAAATAGAAAGGTCGCTGCGAATCAGACGAGCCCCGAGTCCGGTCTAGAATGACCAGTGCCTGCATCGGGCGGATGAACAGGAACTCGCGCCAGGCGTCGTCGGCATAGGGCCAATCCGCCCGGGTATCCAGACCGTTGCGGTACGCCTCGGAATAGTCTGTTGCAACATACGCGAACTGCGCCGCGTGCTGCAACCTTTTCACTTCCGGCAGGCGCCTGGGTTGATCAGGATCGGGATTGCCCTGCGGCGGGATTGGTTGGGGGCCAGAACCGATCCAGATGCCGGTGGTTGCGCCTTCGAACAACAGTACGTTTTGAGCCGGAGCTTCGGAGGAATCGATCGTGTTTGAACTACCGCTGGGCTGCCCATAGGCGACCAGACGATCCGAGTAGCCAGTGCTCTCGCGTGTCAGCCAACGCCCTTTGCGCCACACCTGAAAACTTCCTGCATCCCAGTGTCGATGCAATGTGCCACCGGGGGTACCGAGTTGCAGGTGCACTTGCATCGCATTGGCGTCATGGCCGGTGCGCATATCAAACACCTGGGCACCAGGTGCGTAGTAGTCGAGTGGCAGGGTGGTGAGATCGGCAACGTTTCCGCTGCCGCCGAGCGCATCGAACAACCAGCGCCGACCTGCGTTCGACATCGTCAACCATGCCCGCGCATGGCGCGCGTTACCACTGGTCGCATCGCGCGCACCGAAATAGCGCGCAAAATCTCCGAGATAGTTGCGTGTATTGATCGCGCCGTTCTCATAGAAGTGTTCGTCATCGTTGAACGGGAAAAAGCTCACGCCACCGGCAGGCAGGCCGCTGATCGTTGACGGCCCAGGCGTGCTGCCATAGATCAGCGCGTAGATCGCTTCGCGAAAGTACGGCGCCTGCAGATAAGGGTCGTATCCGTAATCGGCCGCCGACACGAACGGGATCAGCGGATACGACAGACTGACGACGCCGTAATCGCCTCCTTCGGGAAACACTCCGCCCCGCCCGAAACTCTGATACCAGGTGGGAAACCACACGCCCATGCGCGTATCCAGAGCTTGGTCGATGAATTCCTGCGCGCGCGGGTTTTCGCCGAAGCTGGCGATGCCCCACATCAACATGTTGCGCGTGCGCCCCGACCAGTAGTTGTTCGCTTCGTCGCCTTGATTGCCGAGGTCGTCGGCCATTTCGCGGTCCATGTAGCCATTCCAACGCGTCACCAGCGTGGCAATTTCCCCAGCGCTGAAACTGGCGTGACACCAGTCAAACATCAGCAGCAAGTCCTCGCCGGCTTGACGCGTATCGTCTCGAAACCCACCGGGTCCGGCACTCGCTTCCCAGCCAAGGAAAAAGTCTGCGGCAAGCCCACAATCGGCAGCGTTATTGACCAGCAGGCCACGCAGGGCGCGCTCGTAATTGATGTCATTGCCAGCGGGGGTGAACGCAGTGGTGGCGAAATAGTCACGCGCTTGCTGCAGTCGCGCTGCGTTGCCGAACCACAGACGCGGGTGCGTCGCCGGTATGTTCAGTGTGACTGCGTGGCCGACTGAGGACGCCACCAACGCGAGGGCAAGAATGTAGAGGCCGAAGGTGCGACGCATTTTCATATGGGGGTCTGTGTTGTGGGAATCTTGGTGTTGCGGCGCAGGCTGGGAATCGCCTGACGCAACGCGCTTTCATCTAGCCCGCACCTCACGCTACTGACAACTGCTTTTGGTCGACGTCGGCAATCCGCTGTGCCCGACCGTCAGTGCTGAGCGGGGGTGGCGGAGCGGCGAGCAGAGTTTCGGCGATGAACTGACGCTCGCGTTCCGAAAAGCCGCGCTCGGCAAGCCAATCACTCCAGTCTTCGGCTGGAACGCAAAGCAGTTGTTCGATGGCTTTAGCGGTGGTGTTCATGTTATTGACAATTCACGATTGGGGTACCGCTGCGCCCGAAGCGGGTCAAGAAATACGATGCTCCGCGCAAACTCGCGTAGCCGGGGCGCTAACCTTGGAAGGCGAGAAATGCGCTGCGTATGCGACATTCGGGGCGAACAATCATCACACCGTCAAGCTTTGTCGTCGCGGCGGCCTCGCGGCAACTACGTCAGTCGCAAAATTTTGAGCTGCCCGGCCAGTTATCAGAAAGCACGTGCGATCAATGCGGCTGCCTAGACCGATGCCTGCACGCGCCCGTATGCCGGCGCGGCTTGCCAACGGCGAGCGCTGTCGATGATTGCATCGATGTCTGCCCACTGCGGCCGCCAGCCAAGCACGCGCTGCGCTGCAGATGCATCGGCAACCAACATGGCCGGATCGCCGTCCCGACGTGGTGCAATGTCGCGTGGCACCTTGACTTTGCAAACGCGCTCGACCGAGTGGATCACATCCAGCACTGAAAATCCGGCGCCATTGCCGAGGTTGAAGGCGTGTGCGCCAGCG
Source organism: Pseudomonadota bacterium (assembly GCA_034440555.1). GTDB lineage: Bacteria > Pseudomonadota > Gammaproteobacteria > Xanthomonadales > Ahniellaceae > 0-14-3-00-62-12. The sequence continues at coordinate 3,304 of JAWXCG010000069.1, read as the reverse complement.
TTGGCGTCGAGATAGCTGAGCGCAGCAAGATGCGCTGAGGCCAGGTCATTGACGTGAACATAGTCGCGCACGCAGCTTCCGTCTGCGGTTGGATAATCATCGCCGAATATCGCCAGCGGCCGGCCAGACTGCGCTGCGGAGATCGCGTTCGGGATCAGATGCGTCTCCGGCTCGTGGGCCTCGCCGATCAAGCCAGAAGGGTCTGCTCCCGCGGCATTGAAATAGCGCAGACAGACACTACGCATGGCATCGCCCTTCGCGGCGTCGGCGAGCAATTGCTCAACCATGTGCTTGCCTCGACCATAAGGATTGATCGGCACCAGCGGGTGCGTCTCTTTGATCGCTGCCAGCGCGAGCGGGTTGCCGTAAACCGCGGCAGTCGACGAAAACACCATGCGGGCGACGCCCGCACGCTGCATCGCGGCCAGCAGGTTGATGCTGCCGGCGACATTGTTCCGGTAATAACGCAGCGGTTTGGCGACGGATTCGCCGACTGCGATCAGCGATGCGAAGTGCACGACCGCGTCGAACGACTTTTTCTGCAAAGCACTTTGAAGCGCATCAGTATCCAGCAGATCACCGACGATCAGATCGCCCCAGCGCACCGCCTCGCGATAGCCGCCCAGCAGATTGTCGAACACTGTGAGCTCATGGCCGGCGGCGGCTGCATGCTTGCAAAAATGTGCGCCGATGTACCCGGCACCGCCGGTAACGAGCAATTTCATCGCATCCGAACCGCGCCAGGCGCTTGTGTCTTCACCGGAGTGCTGGAACGCGCCTCGCGCACGCGGGCCACGGGCATGTGCTGGCCTCGCATCAACTGCGGTCCGACATGATCAGCAACAAGCCGGCGAGCACCATCACCGTGCCAGCACCCGAACGCCAGCCAGCGCGTTCGCCAAACAGGACGACGGCGCCAACGACCACCAGCACAAAGGTCAACGCTGTGTACGGATAGACGACGCGAAGCGGCAGTTTCGACAGGCAGTACATCCACAGCAACGTACTGACGGCGTAACCGCCGAGCCCGAGCGCGACTTGCCAGTTGACGAACTCAAGCCAATGTCCGCGGCCATTGGCGCCAGCCTTCAACAGCATTTGGCCAGCCGCAGCGGTGAGGCAGGCAAGCAGCAGCAAGAGGTGCAGCTGCGTCATGGAATGGTCTTCGTCGATGGGTGGCTGACGACCTCACGCACGATTGCCAGCGGGCGGCCCTTCGACTGCATAAACATGCGGCCGATGTATTCACCGAGAATACCCAGGCACAACAGTTGCGCCGACGCAAACAGTGCGATGACGCCGACGATGCTGGACCAGCCGCGCACCGTGTCGAAGAACAGCCACGAACCCACTGCATACGCGCCGATGCCAAGCGCTACAACGAAGCCGAACATCGACAGCCACAAGGCTGCACGCAGCGGCACGGTGGAGAATCCGGTGATCGCATCGATCGCCAGACGCAGCATTCGTTTCAGCGGATATTTGGTTTCACCAGCAAAGCGTTCCTGGCGGACATAGGGCAGTGCTACTTGGCGAAAACCAAGCCAGGCGAACAGCCCGCGCACGAACCGATGGCTTTCCGGCAATTGTTTCAAAGCTTCCAGCACCTGCCGAGTGACCAGACGGAAGTCACCTGTGTCTTGCGGGATATCGACATCAGTCAGCCGGTCGAGCACTCGATAAAACGCCGCGGCGGTGCCGCGTTTAAATGCGGTCTCGCCCAGGCGTTCGGTGCGTTGTCCATAAACGATGTCCGCGCCATCATCGATCTTTTCCATCATCTGCAGCACCAGCTCGGGCGGATCCTGAAGATCGGCATCGATCATCAGGATGCGTTCTCCGCGACACAGTTCGAGCCCCGCGCTGAGTGCCAATTGATGTCCAAAATTTCGCGACAGACCAACCGCCACCACATGACCATCGCGGGCGGCAATCTCATTGAGCATCAGCCAGGTGCGATCGCGCGAACCGTCGTCGACATAGACGATCTCATAGTCGTCACTGGCGGCCGCCGCGCAGGCGCCACTCAACCGTCGGTGCGTTTCGGTGATCACTTCTTGTTCGTTGAAGACGGGGACCACCACACTGAGCCTGGGCGCGGGAGGTGGCGATGCGTGCGTTGGCAGGCGCGGAAAGATGAAATGTGTCATTGGGATTTTTGGCGCGAGGGTGAAGGTATTTGCGGCGAGACTCGCCAGAAACGGGGCGGACTTCTACGTGGTTTGCGCGAATGATAGCGAAGCGCGTGTTGGCTCAGTCCTTTCCTGGTCGCTTCCAGCCGTGAAGCGTGCGTTCGCGCGGTCGTGTGAGCGTCAGTTCGTCCGCTGGCGCATTGTGGCTGATCACCGAACCGGCGCCGATGGTGGCATCCGCGCCGATGGTGACCGGGGCCACCAATGCGCTGTTGGAGCCGATGAAGGCGCGGTCTTCGATGGTGGTGACGTGCTTGTTGATACCGTCGTAATTGCAGGTGATGGTGCCGGCGCCTATGTTGACCTCAGATCCGATTTCCGCATCGCCCAGATAGCTCAGATGATTGGCTTTGGAGCCACGACCCAACCGCACCTTTTTGGTTTCGACGAAATTGCCGATATGCACGCCTGGGGCAAACTCGGAGCCCGGACGCAGGCGCGCGAACGGGCCGATCACGCACGCTTCAGCAACGCGCGCACCGTCAATGTCGCAATGCGCATGGACCACGGTACCGGCTGCCAAAACGGTGTTCTTGATTCTGCAGAAAGGACCAATGTGTACGCCGTCGCCGAGCTGGACATCGCCTTCAAGAATCACGTTGACGTCGATCTCGACATCGCGGCCGACTTCGACCTGGCCGCGTACGTCAAGACGTTCGGGGTCGGCGATACGCACACCCAGCGCACACAGGCGTCGCGCCTGCAGTCGTTGAAAGCGACGCTCAAGATCAACCAGTTGCCAGGGATCGTTGACGCCCAGTGCCTCGGACACATCGCCAACGCGGACTTCGACTGCTGCTTTTCCTGCATCTGCGGCCATGGCAAATACATCGGTCAGATAGTACTCGCCCTGCGCGTTGCCGTTGCCGAGCTGCGCCAACCAGGCGTGCAGGTGCGCTGCATCCGCTGCGATCATGCCGGTATTGACAATATCGATCGCGCGCTGCGCGTCGCTGGCATCTTTGTCCTCGACGATTCCGAGCACTTTGCCGGACTCATCGTGCAGGATGCGACCGTAGCCCCTCGGATCATCGAACTGGGCGGTCAACACCGCCAGCGGCGCGCCCGTTGGCGAAGCGCGCATCGCATCCAAGAGGGCCTGCAGGGATTCG
>JAWXCG010000068.1:0-15222 GCA_034440555.1 Pseudomonadota bacterium | reverse complement strand
TTGGCCGGACTGGTGCTCACCGTGATCTGGTTGCTGCTGGTACTGGGCCCGTTCCGCGGCCACCCGACCGAACCGCTGCTTTCATCACTGGGTCGGGTGCCATTGCTCGTGGTGGCCGCCTTGATTGGAATCGCGCGCGCGCGCCTCACCACTGGGCGCCGGCGCATGTCGCTGATTTTTATTGCGAGCGCCCTGCTGTCGATCTGCGTCGGTGAACTGCTGTGGGCGCAGAACTACGCCAGCGCGCCGGCTCGGCCCGGACCCGGCGTCGGCATCTGGGACGCATTCTATCTCAGCTATTTCTTGTTGCTCTCGATTGGCTTGCTGCTGTTGCCGCGAATCTTCATGTCGCGCGACGACCTCGCCAAGTTCTTGCTGGATGCGACGATTGTCGTTGTAGGCGGGGGCATGTTCATCTGGCACTTTCTGATGACACCAATGATCGAATCGGCTCAGCTGTCGCCCGCGCTCGGCACGGTCATCGACATTGCCTATCCCCTGGGCGACCTGCTCACCCTGGTCGGCGTCAGCACTATTCTGCTGCGCATGCCAGGCGGCGCCGTGCGCAGCAGTTATGCGTTGCTGTCGCTGGCCGTACTGGCGAGCATGTTTGGTGACCTGGTTTTGGCATTGAGCAATCGGCATGCGTACTCGGTGGGTTGGCTAGATCAAATAGGGCGCATGTTTTGGTTCGCGCAGGGCATGCTGTTTCTGGCCGCCGCGGAATCGACACGCATGGGTAGCATTCCTGTGCGCACGCGTACGCTGCCCCGCGCCACGCTGACGCCGCTCCCCTATGTGGCATTGATAGCCGGATACAGCCTGGTGGCATGGATCGCCGCTACGGGTCGCTTCGCATCACTTCGGTCGCTATTGGTCTGGGCCAGCGTGATGACCGTGGCCGTAGTGCTCAGACAGGCGCTTGCCAATCGCGAGAATGCGTTTTTGTTGCGCGATCGTGCGCGCCTGGCGGGCGAATCGCGCCTCGCAAAGCTGATTGAAAATTCCGCCGACGGCATTCTGGTGCTGTCGTCCGAGCTGGAAATTCTATACGCCAGCCCACCGGCACAACGCAAATTGTTCGGCGCTGCAGGCGAACTGCGCGGCCGGTCGATTCGCAGCCTGTTGCATGCCGACGACGCAGAAGCGCTAGCGCTCAAACTCGCGCAACTGGATCGCACATCCACTGCGCGCACTGGCAAGTTGATGCTGCGCTTTTTGCCAGAAGCTGCGGCGATGGTATTGACCGAAACCACCATCACCGATCAACGTGACGACCCGGAGCTGTCTGGCGTCGTGCTGAATGTGTGCGATGTCACCGCCCATCAGGCGCTGGAGGATCAGCTGCGACATGATGCGTTGCACGAGCCGCTGACGCAATTGCCCGGCCGTGCATTGTTTCTCGAACGGGTGACGGGTGGCCTCAGTCGTATCGGAAAGGACGTCGACCATTTGGCGGTGGTGGTGTTGGAGATCGACCAGTACCGCCTGATCAACGACAGCCTGGGACACGAGAGCGGCGACCAGCTGTTGGTGATGTGCAGCGACCGGTTGACCAGGCAGAAGCGCGACAGCGATACGCTGGCACGACTCAACGACACCGGCTTCGCCGTAGCGCTGGAAGCCCATGGCGACGCCGAGCAACTCGCGATGCGAATCGAACGATTGATGAGCACATTTGCCGCCCCGTTTGCGCTCGGGTCGAACAGCCTTCGTGTCACCTGCAGCGTCGGTGCGACCGTGGCCAGCAGCGGCGTCGCTTCGGCGACCGAATTGCTGCGCAATGCGGATACTGCTTTGACTATGGCGCGTGCCGATGGCGGTGGTCGTTACCGCCTGTTCGCGCCTGAGCAGCACACGCGCATCATGGAGCAGCTGAGTCTGCAGGCGTACATTCCAGAGGCGATCGAGCAGGGCAAATTCTCTCTGCACCTGCAGCCCGTGGTTGGTCTGGTCGATGGCTATCCAATTGCTTTGCGACCGCGCGTAAGTTGGCGTGACCCGGCGCATGCACCGTGGCCACTGGATCGGCTCAGCGAGGCAGTTCGCAATAATGAAATCGGCATACAGCTGGGCCAGTGGATTCTTGATCAGGCGCAGCGCGAATTCGCCAATGTCATTCGCTATCAGACCGGAGCCTCGCACCTGTCCCTACTGATCGCGGTCTCCGGCCAGCATTTGCGCCATCCCGGGCTGATCGAGCGTGTGCAACAACTACTGCAGCGGCTGGGTCTGGCAGCCGTGAACCTGCATCTGTCGATCAGCGAAGACAGCCTGGCCGAGGACAACGCATCCGCGCTGACCGCGCTACGTCGCCTGCGCGGAATCGGTGTGCGTCTGGCCTTGGCGGAGTTCGGCGGACGCGCCTCGTCGCTCGCTTCGTTATACGAAAACCTGTTCGACACCTTGTTGCTGTCGAGTCAATTGGTGCGCTCTCTGACCCCGGCGTCGAGTGCCACTGCTTTGGTGCGCGGTGTCATCGCACTGGGCGAAGGGCTGGGTGCGCGGGTGATCGCCGCGGGCGTAGACAATGAAGCGCAGCGCATCTTACTCGCGGAACTGGGTTGCCTTTACGGCATGGGCGACGCGCTGGCGCCGGCAATGCCGGTCGAACAGTTGCTGCCCTGGCTCGGCGGTCGCCTCGCCGAAACGTTGTAGCGACATTTGTGAGCGCCGCTGGTGTGGGAGCGACTTGAGTGGGAGCGGCATTTGTGGAAGCGGCTTCAGCCGCGAAGCTCTTGCGCCGCCTGACAACGACTGCCAAATCAACAGCTTCGCGGCTGAAGCCGCTCCCGCTCAAATCGCTGCGGCTCAACTGGCTCCTACATGCCGCTCCCACATACGCGCTCTTGAAAGGGACGCACCCCAATCCGCTGCTACAGCCACCACGCCAGAGCAAACAGGCCGATCATGGTAAACGACAATGCGATCTTGGCCACGGCACCGAGCAGGATGCCGACACTGGCGCCGATGCCAGCCTTCAACGAACGCTCGATGTTCTGTGTCGCCCAAACCTCGAGCGCGACCGCGCCGATGAAGGGACCGACGAACAATCCGAGCGGACCAAAGAAGATGCCGACAACGGCACCCAGCGCGGCGCCGAAAAAAGCCCAGCGACTGGCACCCGCAATCTTGGTGCCGAATGCGCTGGCGGCGAAGTCGATCAGCACGGCCATCAATGTCAACATTCCAAGGATCGCCACAGTCAATCCGCTGACTTCCTTGAAGTCGCCGACCCAGGCGGCCAGGGCCAACCCCGCAAACACCAACGGCACGCCGGGCAATATCGGCACTACCGTGCCAATGACTCCGATCAAAGTGAGCATGGCTGCAAGGCTGTACCACAGGGTAGGATTCATCGTTGCAAACTCCCGATCAAAAACCAAGCCTAGCGAGTAGCCGTGCCGACCGAAACTATTATTCATTGTGGTGGCTGTCATTGTGGCCGTGTGCGCTTCGAAGCTGACGGCCCGACGCATCTGCAGGTGCTCGACTGCAATTGCTCGATCTGCAACATGGCCGGCTTTCTGCACTGGATCGTGCCGTTGTCGCGATTTCGTCTGTTGTGCGGATCGGATGTGCTGTTGACTTACACGTTCGGTACCGGCGCAGCGCAGCACCTGTTCTGCGGAGTATGCGGTATCAAAGCGTTCTATGTGCCGCGGTCAAACCCGGATGGAATGGACATCAATGTACGCTGTCTCGACGATGACCCGCGCCGCGCACTCAGCGTAGAGCCTTTCGATGGGCGCGACTGGGAACGCAGCGGTGCGACACTGACGCACCTGAGTTCCGATTCGTAGAGCGTTCCCGATGTCCCCGCCCATCGCTGTTGATGATTCCCATATGCAAATCAGGACCCACCCATGAGCGCGTCCCTGCAAGGCAAGACATTGTTTATTACCGGCGCGTCGCGCGGTATTGGCCTCGCCATCGCCCTGCGTGCAGCACGCGACGGCGCCAACATCGCCATTGCCGCGAAGAGCGACGTGCCCAATCCCAAGTTACCCGGCACCATCTTCAGTGCCGCGAAGGAAATCGAAGCGGCTGGCGGTCAGGCGCTCGCGCTCAAGTGCGACATCCGCGAGGAAGGTGATGTGCAGGCCGCCGTGGATGCAACCGTTGCACGCTTCGGCGGAATCGATATTCTGGTCAATAACGCCAGTGCCATCTGGTTGCGCGGCACTGCCAATACGCCGATGAAGCGCTTCGATCTGATGTTTGGCGTAAACGTGCGCGGCACCTTCCTTTGCTCACAGCTGTGTTTGCCGCATCTGAAGCGCGCAGCGAATCCGCATATCCTGACCCTGGCGCCGCCGCCCAACCTCAACCCGGACTGGTTTGCGCCACATACTGCTTACACGATTGCCAAGTACGGCATGAGCCTGTGCGCGCTTGGCATGGCGAAGGAATTTGCGGCAGACGGGATCGCCATCAATACGCTTTGGCCACGCACGGTGATCGCGACCGCAGCGATAAAGATGATTCCCGGCGTCGATGCGGACCGCTGTCGCAAACCCGAGATCATGGCCGATGCCGCGCACGCCGTCCTGATCCGTCCGAGCGCCGAATGCAGCGGCCGTTTCCTGATCGACGATGAAGTGCTGGCCGAATCTGGCATCACCGACCTAGCGCATTACTCGGTCAAACCTGGAGCAGACCTGCTACCCGATCTGTTCCTGGATCCCTGAGCACTATTGGGCTCGCGCAATCGCTTCATGTGGATTGGTCGCGCGGCGCCAGCGCCCGCCACGCGATGTCGCGCCGGCAAAAGCCGCCCGCGAATTCGATCCCATCGACTGCGGCATAGGCCTTGGCGCGCGCGTCCGCAACATCATTGCCCAACGCGCAAACGGTGAGAACACGCCCGCCCTGGGTGAGGACGCGTTCATTTTCGCTGCGCGTCGCGGCATGAAACACTTTGGTGTCGGTTGGCGCCGTCGCATCCAGACCGCTGATCGCATCGCCGATGCGCACGTCTGCGGGATAGCCATGCGCCGCCATGACGATCGCAACCGCCGGACGCGGGTCCCAGTGGGCCTGCACCTTATCCAGCCGGCGATCCAGTGCGGCGTCGATCAAGTCCACCAGGTCAGAGCGCAGGCGCATCAGGATGGGTTGCGCTTCAGGATCGCCGAAGCGCACATTGAATTCCAACACCTTGATCTCGCCCTGCGGCGAAATCATCAGGCCGGCATAGAGAAAACCGGTGAATGCCTGTCCATCCGCAATCATGCCCGCCAGCGTCGGACGGATCACCGTTTCCAATACGCGACGATCGACTTCTGCCGTCACCACCGGCGCTGGCGAATAGGCTCCCATACCACCGGTATTGGGGCCCTGATCACCGTCATCGCGACGCTTGTGATCCTGGCTGGTGGCGAGTGCGAGCGCATGGACGCCATCGCACATGACGATGTAGCTCGCTTCTTCACCCTGAAGAAATTCTTCGATCACTACGCGCGCGCCAGCGACACCCGCTGCGGCCGCACCGAGCATATCGTGCAGTGCCGCTTCAGCCTCCGCCAGCGACATCGCCACCACCACACCCTTGCCCGCAGCCAGGCCATCGGCCTTGATCACGATCGGTGCACCCGTAGCGCGCACGTGCGCCAGCGCCGGCTGCAAATCGGTGAAAACCGCATAGTGGGCGGTGCTGATGCCGTGCCGAACCAGAAAATCCTTGGCGAATGCTTTCGATCCTTCGAGTTGAGCAGCGCTGCTGCGCGGACCAAAAATACGCAATCCAACCGACTCGAAGCGGTCCACAACCCCGGCCACCAGCGGCACTTCGGGCCCGACTACAGTCAGATCGATAGCTTCGCGTTGTGCCAGATCAAGCAGCCCTTCGACATCGCCAACCGCGACCGCGACGTTGCGCACGCCGGGCTCGCGCGCGGTTCCCGCATTGCCCGGTGCGACAATCACTTCGCTGACGCGTGCACTCTGCTTAAGCTTCCATGCCAATGCGTGCTCGCGCCCACCGCCGCCGATCACCAGAATTTTCACGCGCTGTCCTTTCGATAGAGGTGGGTCCAACTGGAGTAGTTCAAGAGCAACCTGGCCGAACAAGCAGCTTCGGTGTCGAAAAATATGGCTTCGAAAAAACCCCGCTTCGACCGAGCTCAGTGCCGAAAATGGCGCGTGGCAGTAAACACCATGGCCATGTCGTGTTCGTTGGCTGCGGCGATGACCTCTTTGTCGCGCATCGAGCCTCCCGGCTGGATCACCGCACGGATACCGGCCACGGCTGCAGCGTCGATGCCATCACGAAACGGAAAAAAGGCGTCCGAAGCCATCACCGAACCGGGCACGGCGAGACCCGCTTCCTCGGCCTTCATCGCGGCAATTCTTGCGCTGATGACACGACTCATCTGCCCGGCACCGATGCCGATACTGCGTTGCTCCCTGGCATAAACAATGGCATTGGACTTGACCATCATCGCCACCCGCCACGCAAACAGCAGATCGGCATATTCAGCCTCGCTCGGTGCGCGCTTGCTGACGAGCTTTAAACTGTCGCGATTGACCCGATCGATATCCTGGTCCTGCACCAAAAGTCCGCCGGCGATGCGCTTGTAGTCGCGCGCACCCGTGGCCATCGTGCCATCGATAGGGCCGCAGCCGAGCACGCGAACGTTGGGCTTGGCAGCGAACACCGCAAGTGCGTCGGCCTGCACCTCGGGTGCGATCACCACTTCTACAAATTGACGCTGCACAATCATCTGTGCGGTGCGCGCATCGAGCACGCCGTTGAAGGCGATGATGCCACCGAAGGCCGACACGGGATCGCCGGCATAGGCTTTGTCGTAAGCATCGGCAAGATCGCTGCCGATCGCCACGCCGCAGGGATTGGCATGCTTGACGATCACGCAGGCAGGTACGCCGTTGAACTGCTTGACGCACTCCAGCGCCGCATCGGCGTCGGCGATGTTGTTGTAGGAAAGTTCTTTGCCTTGCTGCAAACGCGCGCTGGCGACGATGCCCGTTGTTGGCCGACCGTCAGTGCTGCCCTGCTCAAAGTCAGCGTGTTCGACATAGAGCGCTCCGCTCTGGTGTGGATTTTCGCCGTAGCGCAACGCGGTCACCAGATCGAAGCCAAGGTGCAGCGTCTTCGGCCAGGCCGCAACCTGATCCGATTCGGCCCGCGCGCTGAGCCACTCGGCGATCATTCCGTCGTAGCGCGCGGTGTGCGCATAGCTCTTGGCCGCAAGCTGGCGTCGCTGCGGCAACGTGGTGCCGCCCACGCGCAGGGCCGCAACAGCGGGGGCGTAGTCGGCTGGGTCGACGAGCACACAAACACGTTGGTGATTTTTTGCGGCCGCACGGAGCATGGCCGGACCCCCGATGTCGATCTGTTCGATCGCATCCTGCAAGGTGACATCCGCCCTCGCTACGGTGGCGGCAAAAGGATACAGATTGACCACGAGCAAATCGATCGGCTCGATGCCGTGCGCGGCCATAACCTCAGCATCGATCTCGTTGCGTCCGAGTAACCCACCATGAACACGCGGGTGCAACGTCTTGACGCGGCCGTGCATTATTTCTGGAAAACCGGTGAGCGCACTGACATCGCGCACCGCGAAGCCCGCTGCGCGCAAATGGCGCGCACTGCCACCGGTAGAAATAAGCTCGACGCCGAGTTCGGCCAGCGCTCGCGCCAGCTCGGTCAGACCGGTCTTGTCGGAAACCGAGAGTAGTGCCCGGCGCACGGCCACGGTCGGAATCGCGGTCATGAGAATCAATCCGGCAGAGGGGATGCCAAGATTATAGCGAGGCGCTGACGTGGATCGCGGCCAGCGATCTGCGGTTTTTCTGGCACGCCGGGCGTGTGACCGGCATTGGACCGGCCGCGGCTATGCCAGTCCGTGCTCGGCGATTTTCTTGCGTAGGGTGGCGCGACTGATCCCAAGCAGCTCGGCGGCGCGACTGAGATTGCCGTGCGTATGGCGCAGCACTTCTCGCAACAAAGGCGCCTCGACTTCGCTCATCACCAAACGATACAGGTCGCACGCCGTCTGCTCACCGGCATTGCGAAGATAGCTGCGCAGCGAACGCGACACGCATTCGCACAATGCCGGCACCGCGCTTTCAACGCCGGATGCGGCTTCAAACACTTGCGGAACGTGAGCACTCATGCGGGCGGCTTGGTCTTGTTATCGAGTGACCGCCAGGCAACTTGCGTGAATCGGCGGTGGGGCAGTGTATCCCCGTCGGCGCGCCGCGTCAGCCGCGTTTTTGGGGGTCGCGTCAACACTTGCAAACTCTGAAAACTCGGAACCGGATCAACTGCCACAGCTATACTGTTAACCATTATGGAAAACATCTTCCAACCCGCCGTAGCCTTCGCGATCGGCATCACGCTCGCCTGGCTATCGGGCATTCGCGTTTACTTGACCGTGTTCGGCATCGGGCTCGCCAGCCTGATGGGCTGGATGACGCTGCCGGCGCATCTACAGGTTGTGCAGTCGCCGTTGGTTCTGGGTGTGAGCGGGGCCTTGTGCCTGGTCGAATTCTTTACCGACAAGATGCCCGGCGTGGATTCGATCTGGGATCTGATCAGCACCGTAGTGCGCATTCCGGCCGGCGCTTTTTTGGGCGGCATGGCACTGCCTGATGCCGCTGGCGATGCCACCATAGCGGGCATGTTACTCGGCGGCGGTGTCGCACTGGGCAGTCATGTACTGAAGAGCAGCACCCGTGCGCTCATCAACGGCTCGCCCGAGCCCGTGTCAAACTGGGTAGCTTCGTTGACCGAAGACACGCTTGCGCTGGTAACGTTGATGCTGGTGGTGACGCATCCATTCTGGGCATTGGGGTTGCTGGTTTTGGCCACCCTGGGGTTTGTCTGGGCACTGCGGCTGCTGTTGCGTCTGTTGCGTCGCGTCAAACTCCGCATGGCTATCGGGATCCACTGAATGCTCTGGCTCAAAGCCTTTCACATCATCTTCGTCATCACCTGGTTCGCGGGCCTGTTCTATCTTCCGCGCCTGTTTGTCTATCACGCGGATGCCCGCGACGAGATTTCGCAGCAGCGCTTCATTGTCATGGAACGTCGCCTGTTGATGATTACCCATATCGGCGCCGCACTCGCCATCGTGTTCGGTCTGGGTCTGGTGCATTACTGGGGACTGCGCCACGGCTGGTTGCATGCCAAGCTCGCGCTGGTGCTGGTATTGCTCGGCTATCACCATGCCTGCATGCGGCTCACACGGGCTTTCCGCGAAGGGCGCAACCGGCGTTCAGCGCGTTGGTTTCGCGTTTTCAACGAAATTCCCGCGTTGTTGCTGGTAGCCATCGTGATTCTGGTGGTCGTCAAGCCTTTTTAGAATGCAGCCCGCCCCCTGGATGGGGAGCGCTGTCGGCCATTTTGATTGCTATATTCCAAGGTGAGCGCAGCTCGAACGGATCATGCCGAATCAAGATGAAGCACAACAGAGCGCCGAGCTAAGGCAGGCTTTTCTCAAGTACCTGCCAAAGCGACTGGAAACGCTGCAAAAGCGTGGCCGACGACTCTGCGTGGGCGGCTGGGACATCAACGCGTTGACTTTGCTTTACCAGGAAGTTCAGACGCTGGCCGGCGCCTGCGGCCGTTACGGCATCCTTGATTCCGGCGAGATGCTGTTCGGCATTGAACGGCTGCTGTCCGGGCCAATCGAGAATGTCCAGCTTCCCGACCCCGAACAGACCGCCGTCTTTGTCAAACTGCTGGACGGTCTGGGCAAAATCATCGCTCGCCAGACCGCACCGGGATCAAGAATTCCAATCGGCGATGCCGCCCTGCGTGACGTCGGTCAGAAATCCCGCTCGCCGTATCCGACATCGGTGCAACCCCCCGCACAATATTGGCAGCGTTGGAGCGATGCCCCGGCACCAGCTGGCGCCGTATTGTCTGAGCGCATCAGCATTCCCGAAGCGCCGCTGCCTGCGCCAGGGAAAGCTACGCCCCCCGAGTCCGCGCCACCAGTGCGCCACGCACCGCTGCAACCAGCGCAGTCAAAACGAGTACTGCATCTGAGCACGGGCAGCGAGCTCTCCACAGAAATTCAACAGCGCCTGGAAGCTGCAGGCTACCTCGTTGACACTCTCGACACGATCGAGGAACTGAAGGAAATGCTGGGCGCATACGCACCGGCCATGATCATCGTCGACACGCCCTTCGGTGCCGCCCTGGAATCGATCGGTGAACTATTGCGCGTGGTGCGCAGCCGCAGCTCGCAAAAAGTATCTCTGGTCAGTTTCGCCGAGTCTGCGGATGTCGCGGTGCGTCTTCGCGCGATGCGCGCCGGCACCGATGCGTTTATCGTGTTGCCGCAAGCCAACGCCGACATAATTTCCCGGATCTTCGAGTTGCTCGACGCCGCTTCTTCCAGCCCGTTCCGCGTGCTGATCATCGAGGACGATCGTTCCCAGGCGTTGTTCGCCGAATCCATATTACGCAAGGCGGGCATGGAAACTCGCGCCGTCAATGATCCGATCGCAGCACTGGAGGAACTGGATACCTTCAATCCCGAACTGATTCTGATGGACCTGTACATGCCCGACTGCGACGGCATGGAGCTGACCACGCTGATCCGCGAGCGCGAAGCGTTCATCAACATCCCTATCGTGTTCCTCTCCGGCGAGCACGACGAAGAGAAGCGTTTCGACGCGCTCAGCGCCGGCGGCGACGATTACCTGGAAAAGCCAATCCGGCCCAAGCATCTGATTTCCGCTGTGACCAACCGCGTGCGCCGTGCGCGTGCCACGGCCCGGCGCACGCAGACGCTCAATCCGCGCGATCCGGTCACCGGGTTGCTCGATCGCAGCTACGTGCTGGAGCGGATCAGCGAGCTGATGGCGCAGGAACAGGGCGCTCCGAGCAATGGCGGCGTACTGTTCCTGATGCTCGATGGCGCCCACACCATTCGCGACCGCATTGGGCTTACCGCTTTCGACCAGTTGCTCAGTCAGGCCGGAGCGTTTGTCGCTCAGCAAGTGCGGTCGCAGGACTACGCTGCGCGCTATGGCGACACCAGCTTTTTCATATTGCTGCAGGACCTCGACGAGGGCGAGATGCTTGCCTTCGCCGAAAAGCTGCGGCAATCGTTCAGTCCGCACCTGTTTGAGCTTGGTGATCGCACGATCACGCTGGCACTCAGCATTGGTCTGGCCACGTTTGCCCAGAACTTCGGCGACACGGCCGACCTGCTCAATGCCGCGGAACGCGCCTGTGCAATTTCGCGCTCGACCCCGGACCGAAAGACAGGCCTGTTTCAGACCGCAGTAACCCAAACCGCAGAGGGCGAGGAAGGGGCGATTGTCGAATTGATCAAAGCGGCGCTCAAGCATGATCAATTCCAATTGTTGTTTCAGCCGATTGCATCATTGCGCGGCGGCGGCGAAGAACAATTCGAAGTGTTGCTGCGCCTGCGTGGTGATGGCGGCAAGCTATTCACCGGTTCAGCGCTCATGCCGATCGCGGCACGCGCCGGACTGACCCATGCCATCGATCGCTGGCTGCTTTCACGCGCCGCCATGGTCATCGCCGACCGAACCCGCGACGAGCACCGCGTGCGCCTGTTCGTGAGCCAGTCGATAGAGAGCGTGGGCGATCCGCAACGAGCCAGCTGGCTCAAGCAGGTACTCGATACGCGGCGTGCCCGCCCTGAGCAACTGATCCTGCAGATCGATACATCCGACGCCGTAGCGCGGGTTCGCCAGACCGCGAGCTTTGCCGAGCAGATCCAGTCAGTAGGTGCGAAGCTGTGCCTGACGCAATTTGAACCGACCATGGCAAACTTTCAACTACTGACTCACGTGCCTGCCGACTTCGTCAAGATCGCAGCGCGTTTCACCGGCCCCGATGGTCAGACTCCCAGAGTACGCGCGGAACTACGCCAGACCATCACTCATGTGCGTGAACGTGGCATACGCATAGTTGCGCCTCGGGTTGAAGACGCGCAGTGTGCGGCAGCACTGTGGAGCACCGGAGTTGACTACATTCAGGGGAATTTTGTCCAGGCTGCCAGCCAGGATCTCGATTTTGACTTCGCGGCCGCTGCGCTCTGACCCTCCCGTTATCCTGGACGCCCTATGACCGATCAAGCCAGCAAGACGTCCCAAACCCCGGATCTGCCACGCACACCGATCTGGCTTTGGCCGCTGGTCTTGATCGCGATCGCCGCGTTGGCGGCGCTGAGCCCACAAATCGCCCTGTCGCCAGAACGGCGATGGGTGGCGGTCGCAACCGCCGGATTGTGTCTGGCATTGATCATTGTGGTGTTGATCGGACGACTGCGCGCAGCAAGCCGAACGATTGTCGAACTTGAGCTGTTTACTCCCGCCACTCCAACATCCACTTTGCAGACGACGTCGGCGTCAAACCAGCCGATCAGCGCGGTCAACCTCGCCGAGCTGCAAACGGAATTGGAACGTCTGCGTATCGCCGAGCGTGAGTTGATCGCCGCCAAACAGGCAGCCGAAGCCGCGATGATGGCCAAAGGCGAGTTTTTGGCCACGATGAGCCACGAGATCCGCACGCCGCTGAACGGTATCATTCCGTTGCTGGACCTGGTGATGTCGACGAAGCTGGCGCCAGACCAGCGCGAATATATCAGCACTGCTTTCAGCTCAGCCCATCAGTTGTTGTCGATCGTCGACGATATTCTGGATTTCTCCAAGCTCGACGCCAACAAACTGGAACTGGAAAACGTCGGCCTCAACCTCAAGGACATCGTCGACAACGTCACCCGATTGATGACCAAGAACGCCGAGGCAAAGGGCCTCAAATTCAGCGCTGTAATCGACCCGAACGTGCGGCTGGCCGGCCGCGGCGACCCAACAAGACTGCGCCAGGTACTGACCAACCTGGTCAGCAACTCGATCAAGTTTACCGAACGCGGCAGTGTGATGGTTCAAGTCTCCAAACGCTCTGAAACACGTACCCATACTGAGCTGCTGTTTGCGATCAAGGACACCGGCATCGGCATATCCCTCGAATCGCAGAGCAAACTGTTCAAGGAATTCAGCCAGGCCGACACGTCCACGACGCGCACTTTCGGCGGCACCGGCCTTGGCCTCTCGATCTGCAAGCGGATTGTCGAACTGATGGGCGGCCAGATTGGCGTCAAGTCCGAGTCTGGCCGGGGTTCGATCTTCTGGTTTACGCTGCCGCTCGGCAAAGCGGTCGGCGACGTCGCGCCCAGTCGGTCCGACATCGAGGGCTCGCGGGCGCTGGTCGTCAGTGGCGATCAGGCCATGCAACGTCGGCTCAGCACGCTGCTCAACGGCTGGAACGTGCAGGCGATCCAGAACAACGTCGCTGCCGATGTAATGGCTAAAATCAAGGCGGCGAGCGCGGGCAGCTTTGCGATCGATTTCCTGCTGCTCGATTTCGGTTCGATGCGCGCTACGGCGTTGGCGATTCTGCGGGGTGTGCTGCGCGACACCAGTCTGGAATCACTGCGCATCATCTGTATAAGCGGTGATGACCAACCGCCCGATGAGGTGCGACTGGCCGCGCAATCGGCGACCGTGCAACGCAAGTTCGCCGATCTGGAACTGCGCGCTGTAATGCAAAGCCTGCTCGAAGCCCCGCGGGCAGCCGAGCCAGCACCGATGCTTGGCAGCGGCGACAGCCACTCCTCGCCAGCGACGGCGACAAACCTGGTGAGCGCGGAGCGCGCCACCACTACGGTCGGCGGCCATGTGCTGCTGGTCGAAGATAATCCAGTCAACCGGCAAGTAGCGCAACGTCTGTTGACCCTGATCGGGGTCAGCTTCGAAACTGCCGAAAATGGAAAGGTCGGAGTCGACAAAGCCGCAACCGGACAATTCGACGCCGTTCTGATGGACTGTCAGATGCCGGTGATGGATGGCTACACCGCTACCCGCGCGATACGCAAGTTGCAGGCTGACGGGCAACTGGCCAAGCTGCCGATTATTGCGATGACGGCGAACGCTATGGTCGGCGATCGTGAGAAGTGCCTGTCCTGTGGCATGGATGACTATATGAGCAAGCCGCTCAACCGGGCAATGATCGAGCAGATGTTGCGCAAGTGGCTGCCGCCGGGTGGGTTCTCTCGAGTCACGGCAGCGGCGACACCAAACCCCGCTACATCCGTTTCGCAGCGGCCGCTGCAGCCCATTGCGCCGTCGTTGCGCAGCGAAGGCTCGGCCATCGACATGACAGTGGTGCGCGATTTGATGGATCTCATGGGCAGTGACTTCCATGATCTGATTCGCGTCTATCTGGAAGATGCCCCGAACAATTTGTCCGCGTTGGAACGCGCTGCAAAGACCAACGACATCGACGCACTGGTCGCGCCCGCCCATTCGCTGAAGTCGACCAGCGCCAACCTCGGCGCGCTGCTGCTCGGGGATATGGCCAAACGTATCGAGCAGGGCGCGCGCAGCGGAGACCTGGGCGATTCCGTACTGATGGTGGCGCAATTGCAAAACGAGTATCAGCGCGCTGCCGCGCAGCTACGCCAGATGTTGGGCTCGCCCTAAGAAGCGTTCGCGCGGAGCGCGGACCCACTGGGGCCAGGCGCGTTCACAACTCAGTCTATGGTTCTCGCCAATCGGCGTGCGCCAATTGCGAATGCCACTGCGCCCAGCACAATCAACCCAGTCATTGGCCATAGATAATCCGACCACTCGTAGCCACGCCAGATTGCACCTTCCAGGCTACGCAACGACCAGTTGATTGGGCTGAACGCAGATACGTCGGCCATCCACGCTGGCATCGCGATCAGTGGAATCATTCCGCCACCAATCATCATCAGCGGCATCAGGCCGGCCCAGCCAGCACTGGATACGCCCTGAGTAGTGCGCCCGGCGCTGGAAATGAGCAGCATCATCCCGGTAAACGCGATTGCACTGGCGGCGATCACCATCGCCAACGCCGGCAACGATTCCGGCCTGAGCCCGAACACCACCCGCGCCATCAACAACAGCAACACCTGCACCGTGACCAGGGCGATCAGTGCGGCCATCGCCTTGCCCATCATCAACCGGGTCGCGCTCATCGGGCCAGTACGCAGTCGTAACCATGTGCCCTTTTCCCGCTCCTGCGCGAAACCGCTGGCGAAACCCATCAGACAACCGACCAGTCCCCACAACATGCCTTGCGGAAAGGTTATCGCAAACGGGTTGCGTGGGCCGCGGCGGACGGTCTGCAGCGACTCGGTTCTGACTTTCAACGGTTGCCAGCCGGACGTCGAGCTGGCATTGACGCTG
>JAWXCG010000067.1:0-34513 GCA_034440555.1 Pseudomonadota bacterium | reverse complement strand
GCTTGATTGAATCGATACCCAGATCGCCTTCCAGATCCATATCCAGTTGCAGCATGTCGACCGGGTAGCCGGTCTTTTCCGCAACCACCGCGAGCAGCAGCGCTCCCAGCGCCGGTGCTGCGGGAGCGGATTTCGTGGGAGCGGCGTGAGCCGCGATTCCCGAAGGCGCGGCGGTGTGGGGAATCGCGGCTGACGCCGCTCCCACAACAGCCGCTCTCACAACTTCCGTTTCCTCATTGGCCGTTCCTACAACTGCCGGCCGCACAAACTGCGACGTTGGCGTGGGCAGTGACGGGTCAACCTGCCCTGGTTGCAACACCGATCCCAATCCGATCAATGCCGATTCCGCCAGTTTCAGATACGCCGCATGACCTTGCGCCATCGTGCGCTGAAACGATTCATGCGCCGCAGCCGCTTGTTGCTGACTCTCCTGAAACGCGGTCAGCCAGGCTTCGGAAACATGGGGTGTTGCGTTCATCGATTCGAGTCCAGGTGCGGCAATTGCAACAGCCGGGCTGATGCGTTCGCGTAGTGGCGAGGTGGGAGTTGTGACGCCTGGCGCAGCGGTTTCCTGCACAGGCACGACGCGTCGCGGCGGATTCGGTGCAGGCAGGGCGATGTCGTTGGCGGGTGGATACGGCTTGCCGACATTGCTGCCGGAGATCGCGACGCTGAGCTTGGCGGTCGTGCTCGCAGCCAGCGGTAGTCGCGTATCAGCGAACAGCCGCGCAGCGTTCATCGCTATACCCGCGGCAGCGAGGTGCGCCAGACCGATCAGCAGCGACTCAACGCCATCGCGCCCCTTGCGATCCAGGGGCACCACGCTGTGCGGACGCGATCCAAGAATTGCCGACACCAGACCGCTGAGCACTGCGCCCGGACCCACCTCTACAAAGGTTCTGACGCCACTGGCATAGATCGCCTGAATCATGTCAACGAAGCGCACTGGATTGGCGATCTGCGCGGCCAACTGCTGGCGCATTGCATCGGCGTCCGCGGCATAGGGCGCGGCCGTCTGGTTGCCAAACACCGTGCGCGTCGGGGGCGACAGCGGCATGTCACGCAACACTTCCGTGAGCGCGGCGCAACAGCTCGCCACCAGCGGAGAATGAAATGCCGTTGCGACCGGTAGGCGCATGAACGCAATATTCTGTTGCTGCAGACGCAGCTCGAACGCCTGCATCGCGTCGCTGCCACCCGACACCACGATCTGTTGCGGCGCATTGTGGTTGGCGATTACCAGCCCAGGACCGTGCTTCGCGATCAGTGCCTCGACCTCGGGCAGCGACTGACGCAACGCCGTCATCGCGCCAGCAGTCGACGACGCATCGCGCATCAGTTCGCCACGTCGGCGCGCGATGCGCAGCGCGCTGCCGGCATCGAAGGCGCCAGCAGCATGCAGGGCCATAATCTCGCCGAAACTGTGTCCGCCGAATGCATCCGCTTCAATGCCCATGTCTTCCAGCAACGCGAACAGCGCCGCGGAGTGCACTCCGATGGCCGGCTGCGCCCATTCGGTGCGCGTCAGCAGTGCGCCCTGCGCGTTGCGTGCCTCCTCGTCAAACACCGGCCGCGGAAACATCACATCCTGCAGGCGCGATGCGCTGTCCATCTCGATGTCGGCAGCGTGGTCCCAGAGTGATCGTGCCCGCTCGAATTGCATGGCCAAGGCACCGCCCATGCCCAGGTACTGACTACCCTGTCCGGGAAACAGCAGGGCCAGTTTTCCGTCGTGCCGGCCTATTCCATAAGCGCTGCCGTCGGGCAGTTCGAAGGTTTGCCCGGGCTCGGTCTGGATGCGCGTACGCAGCAGCTTTAGGCGCTGATGCAACGCTTCGATCGACTGAGCCACTACCGCGAGACGATGCGTGTAATGGCCACCCCACTGGGCGCGACTGGTGTGCGCAATGCGCGCCAGTGGCAGCGGCGAGCCCACAATTTCGTCGATCCGCAGCAGCAGTTCGGACGCGCCCTTTGCTCCCAGCAGCACCAGGTCGCAGGTCTGCGTCGGCAGACGCTCGGCACGCGCTCCGGGGCCGAGGTACTCCTCCAGTGCAACATGGAAATTCGAGCCACCGAAACCGAATGCACTGACCGAGGCGCGACGTGGATGCGCACTGCCACGAATCCACGGTCGGCTCTGCGTATTCAAATAGAACGGGCTGTGCTCGATGTCGAGATTGGGATTGGGCGCGGCGATCTTGATGCTGGGTGGCAACACTTTGTGATGCAGCGCCATGACCGCCTTGAACAGTCCGGCCGCGCCCGCAGCTGCCTTGGTATGGCCGATCTGGCTCTTCACCGAACCCAGCGCGCACCATTGCTTGCGGTCGACGTCCGCTTCCTCGAATACGCTGCGCAGTCCTTCGAATTCGGCCGCATCGCCGGCCTTGGTGCCGGTGCCATGTGCCTCCATCAGCTCGACGGTTTCGGCGCCATAGCCAGCGCCGGCATAGGCGCGGCGCAATGCCTGCGCCTGTCCGGCGGCGACTGGCGCGTACACGCTCTTGGAGCGTCCATCCGATGCGGTGCCGATGCCGCGCAGCAGCGCGTAGATGCGGTCGCCGTCGCGTTCGGCATCGGCAAGCCGTTTCAGCGCCACCATGCCCAATCCTTCGCCCAGCATCGTGCCGTCGGCCTGATCGCTGAACGGACGGCAATCACCGCTGGGTGATAGCGCAGGCGTCTTGGAAAAGCACATGTACATGAAGATATCGTTGAGCGTGTCGACGCCGCCGGCGATCGCCAAGTCGCTGTGCCCGAGGTGCAATTCATTGACCGCCATCGACAGCGCGCTGAAGGTTGAAGCGCAGGCGGCATCGGTCACACAGTTGGTGCCGCCCAGATTCAATCGATTGGCAATGCGTCCGGCCACGACATTGCCCAGCAGGCCGGGAAAGCTCGCTTCCTGCCAGGGTACGTAGTGAGCAGCAATGCGCGCGCAGGCAGCTTGTGCTTCGTCCTCGGGCAGGCCACTTTCGCGCAGCGCCTTTACCCACACGGGTTTCTGCAATCGGGACACCATCGAGAACAGAAGTTCCTGGGCCGAGGTCACGCCAAGAATCACCGAAACCCGCGAGCGATCGAAGGTGGCAAACTGTTCGTGCGTAGCGTCCTGAAGCACCGATTGCGCGACGATCAACGCCAGCAATTGCGAAGTGTCGGTGGCCGGCAGTGTCGATGGCGGAATGCCCCAGCCGAGCGCATCAAAGTCGATCGGCGCAAGAAATCCGCCGCGCTTGGCGTAGGTTTTGTCGGGCGCGCTGGGATCGGCATCGTAGTAATCATCAATGCGCCAATGGCTGCCCGGTACATCGGTCAAAAGGTCACGGCCCTGCAGAATATCCCGCCAAAATCCGCTGGCGTCGTTGGACCCCGGAAAGAGTGCGCTCACGCCGACCACTGCGATCGGCTGTTGGCTCGGATTGGAGACGGATTGCATGGTGACCTCTGAGTTACTTCAGCCCAATGGGCGTGGTCGAAAATCGAATGCGCTGGCCGGCACTGGCACGCCGTAACTGCGCAGCTGTTGTGCGCGCGTGATGACCGCAGCGCCTTCCATCAGATTGCGCGCCACTTGCACGACCGTGCGCCGCGCAGGGTCGGCAAGGAAGCTGTCACGTACCCAAGTATTGAATGCGCCCATCGCCGGCCCACACCAGATCTGGAAATCGGCGCTGCGCTCGCGTACGCCATCGATTGCCCAGCGACTGGAAAGGCCAAGGTAAGAACGAAAGACCAAGGCCATTCGATGTTTGGGATCGCGCTCGGCACGCTCAACTTGTTCCGGATCGCGCGTCATCCAGAACGCGCGCGTTGATGTCCATGCCGCGTCAAAACTGCAGCGCAGCACGTTGCGCTCAATCTTGTCGCGCTCGTCGCCGGGAATCTGTTCGAGTGAGGCGTAGCCGCGATACAACTCGTAGAGTTTGCGCGCACGCGGCGCAAACATCGAACCACGACGCAACACCTGTACTTGGACGCCCATTTCAAACATGTCCGCCGCCGGCGCCATGATCACATCAGCCATATCGGCCTCGGCGAGCATCACCCGCGCGCTATCGTCGATCCCGCTTTCGACACAGGCTTGATTGACCGATCCGGTCTGCACATACGCGGCGCCCAGCGCGAACGCTGCCGCCACTGCGCCCGGGGTGCCCAGCCCGCCAGCAGCACCAATGCGGATCGGAAGGCGATAGCCGCGCTCAGCAACAATCTGATCGCGCAATGCAGCCAGGCTGGGCAACAGCGCGCTCAAAGGGCGATTGTCGGTGTGACCGCCGGAGTCGCTCTCGGCGGTGAGGTCTTCAGTCAGCGGAAGCTGTGCGGCCAGCCGGATTTCTTCCTCAGTCAGCAGCCCGCGCTCGCGCAGCGATTGCAGGATCGCGGGCGGGGGTGGCTGGAGAAACTGCCGGGCAACTTCGGCGCGCGATACTTTCGCAAAAACGCGGTTGCGTCGTTCGATCTGGCCGTTGCTGCCGACGCGCAGCCCGCTACACGCGTAACGCACGATTGCGGGTGTCAGCGCCAGGTAAGCCGATGCCTCGACACGGCGAACGCCGCGCTGCAGGTACAGGTCGGCCACCGCTTCTTCCAGTGCGGGTTCGGCGGGACTGTGGATCAGGTTCGCGCCCCAGGGCAATTGCGTTGGATCCAGAGTGCGCTGCAATTCATCAAGCGCGGCCGCCACCCGCGGCAGCGATAAGCCAGCAGCACCGAAGAATCCCAGGCAGCCTCTGCATGCCATCTCGATCACCAGCCGCACGCTGGCAATGCCATTGGCCATCGCCCCGGCGACATAGGGATAGCGGGTGCCGTGTATTTCGGCAAATGAGCGATCGCCCAGCCACTCTGGATACAGCGGCGGCAATACCCCGAGCAGCGGCCATCCGTTCGAGCTGTGCGCCGTACTCAACGCGCCGCCCTGGCCAACGCCGATGGCGCCGGTGGCTGGGTCGCGAATGACATACGCGGTTGAGCGCAGCGAATGCGTAGCCGCTTCTATCGTCGCCGAATCGAACGCTGGCGCGGTCGCGCCCGTCTGCCACAGCGGATCCGCCGCCGGCTGCGGCTCGTTGTGGAGGATGTTGGCCTGCATCGCTGGGGAATTTGGCACTGAGTGGCACTTTGCCGGGCGCGCAGTTATATCCTTGCGGCGATGAAAAAGCCACCAGTACCGAAAACTACCGGGACCGAGCTCTCCGGCCGCGTGGCGCGCGTGGCGCCGGCCGATGCGCCTAAACGCGCCACAAAGCGTGGTAGTACGTCGCCGAAAAGCGCCTCGCGGAGCGCTGGTTCAGTCACGCCGCGCCTGCGCGAGCGCAAAAAAGATGCAACCCGGCGCGCTCTGGTAAAGGTGGCCAACCAACGTTTTCACAGCAAAGGCTTTGAGGCCACCACCATCGACGAAATCTGCAGCGATGCAGGTGTCAGTCGCCGCACGTTTTTTCGCTATTTCGCCAGCAAGGATGCGCTCGCCTTTCCCAATCGCGCCGAACGGCTGGAACACTTTCTGGATCTCCTTGAAGGCGCACCCGAGACGGAAAGCGCATTGACCAGCATGCGCCGCATCGCCCAGATCTTCGCGCGCGAATACGCCGCGAATCGCGATCAGTTGATCGCACAGCAGCGGCTGATTTCCAGCACGCCCTCATTGATTGCACGCGAACACGACATCGATCGCGATTGGGAAAACGCCATGGCCCGAGCTTTCTCCCGGCGCCTCGTCCGCGGCCGGGACGACGATCTTCGTGCGCACATCCTCGCTGGCGCTGTTATCGGCGTCATTCGCGCCACAATGCGGCACTGGTTCGAAATGGACGGCCGCGTCGATCTGGGAAAGCTGGGCAGTCAGGCACTGGATGCGTTGCAGGACGGGTTTCTGCCGATGGCCACCGCGGTGCGGCGGACTTGAGTCAGCGCCAGATTGAGCCGATGCTGCCACCGACAGTTGAGGAACCTCTGAACAAGTCCGGAGCCGCGATAGCTCCCTGAGTCAGGGGGCGAAAAACCGAAGGTTGACCAGCTCCGCTGTTGAGAGTCGGGGTTTGGAAAGCAATAAGCAGTGCGGCGAAGACGAAGTGGTGACTTATTCAGACCTTCCCTAGGAGTAACGCGATGTCCAAAGCACATTTCACCATGATTCGTCAGTTTCACCTCGCCGACTGGTTGACGCTGGGCAATGCCTTCTGCGGCACCGGGGCAGTGTTCGCGGCAATGCGCTATGTGCAGGAAGGCGGCGTACGAGACCTGTTGATCGGCATGGCGCTGGTGCCGTTGGCGTTCGTGCTGGACGCTCTTGATGGCAATGTTGCGCGCTGGCGTCAGCAGCAATCATTGCTCGGTCGCGAACTCGATTCACTGGCCGATGTCATTTCTTTTGGCGTCGCCCCCGCCGCGCTGGCCTACGCCTGCGGCATGCAGGGCGGCTGGGATTGGTTGATCCTTTCGTATTTTGTCTGCTGCGGCGTCAGCCGTCTCGCACGTTTCAACGTTACCGCCGAAGTGCTTTCGGAGGGCGGCGAAAAAGTGAAGTATTTCGAAGGTACGCCCATCCCCACCAGTCTGGTGCTGGTGGTCGTGCTCGCCGTCGCTGCGTGGCAGGGGCGTCTTGGCGACGCGCTGTGGTTCGGCGACCTGCGTATTGGCCCCTGGCTGTTGCATCCGCTGGTGCTGATCTATGCGATATCCGGATCGCTGATGATCAGCAAGACGCTACGCATTCCCAAACCCTAGCGATAGCCAGCGGATTCGCGCGATCAGAGTTTGCGGTAACGATGCACGAAGCGATCGGTCTTGCCCTTGATCGCCGCATCGAAAACGTTGGTGCTGCGATCATCGGCGGCGCTGCGCAGCACATCGATCGAACCGTCGAATACCAGCCCATGCGCCTTGAAATCGGCGCTGGCGAATGCCTCATCGATGCGATGCAAGGCCTGTGCAGCGTGCTTGCCGCTGTCAGCGCGCGCAGCATGATCGACGATCAACAGCACGCCACCGGGCTTGAGCGCAGCAACGATTTGATCGATGAACTGCGCAGCATCGATCGCCGGCCAGCCTTCAGCGGCATCGGCGTGATACAGGTCGTGATACGAATTCACGATCAGTGCGCCATCCAGGCTGGAGCTGCCAAGTTGCATGGCATCGGCCGGGCGCACGTTGTACTCCACATTCTTCAGACGACCATTCGCGATGCGTGGCTCCAGGTCCTTCTTGGCATAGTTGTCGTAGGGCGCATTGTTGATCAGCAATACGCGCCCGCCATCGCCGACAACCCGATCAAGAATTTCGCTGTAGTAACCGCCGCCGCCAAAAATATCGGCAATGCGGTCGCCCGCCTTGAAGCCAGCGAAAGCGAGCACAGCCAAAGGCTGGTCGCGCAAGTCGCGCTCGCGGTCTGCCTGCGTCCGAATCGGGCTGGCCAGGCTATCGGCAAGCGCATTTGTGGCCGGCTTGTCGGTATGGGCGCAGGCGCTGATACAGGAAACCGCGATTGCAAGCAGCAGGGGAATGATGCGCATGGCCAAACTCCGTGAGTGGTCAATCGACATTGTTGCCCAACTCTGGTCAATGCGCGGCCTGTCAGTCACGAATTGGTGGCGCACAATTCGCCGGCCAGGAAAATTTTCCCGCGCCGCGTTTCGATCAACAAGTGATCTCGCCATCCATGACGATGCAGCCAGTAGCGCCGTCGCTGAAACTGCCGTTGCCGACGCGCGACTTGCGCTGCTGACACGCACTGTCACCGGGCAGGCAGGTGGATGCGCGGTGTTCGCTGATCTCCCCTGATGCGGCGCCATTGGACTGGCCCAGCGCCCACATATTGCCAAGCAACTGCCCGCCCTCGTATCCGAAATTGCCGCGCGCATCGACCCAGTAGCGGCCGGGAACGACCGTGCCGAGCAGCGCAATCAGGCCGGCGACGTCTTGCGGGTGCAACTCACGGCCGTTGATGAACACGCCACTCAACCTGCCATCACCGCCACCGCTGGCTTCGGCGCGCAACGGTCCAGGCAGATCAAGCGACGCAGAAACGAAGCCCAGCGTCGGCCCGCCTTCGCCACCAAACGCACCGGTGATGTGGTCATACCAGTAGCGCCCGGGGATCACCTTTCCCGGCAGGCGCGTAGGATCGACAGGCGCGCGATTGACGAAGACTTGCGACGTTTCGGTTTGATGACGGGGCGAGTGAACCGCGTCCGCGCTGTTGCTTTCCGCCACTGCCGGGCTCTGCCGAAGTAGAAGCAACGTCAACAGTGTGGCAGCCCCCACAGTCAGCACGGCTGGAACAAAAGCTCGGACAAACCTGGTAAGCGTCATGGTTGCATCTCCGGCAAAGGTGAGTTGATGACTTGCCTAGACGGATGGCCGAGCCGGGCCCTCTCACTCGAGTTGCAGTGTGTTCACCTGCAACGCAGTCGATGGCGCGATGCGTGGCGCTCCGCCGCGTTAGTGGCCGGGCCGCGCCCAGACAGACAGCCGCGAGAATCAGCGCGATAACGACGAACGCCAGCAATTTCACCGAACTGGAGCGGTTTCGTGGACCTCTGCCCGCGGCGACTAAAGTGAAATTTTGGCGGCGCGCGATTGCACCCACTTCCGGCACTTCCCAAGGCGAATGGTGCGCGTATATTCGGTCACAGGCGGTCTGGATCGTCTATCCGGAGCGCCGCGCAGCAATTGCGAACCAGCTGACTCCGGAGGTGGTTATGCGTACTTTCTGTTTAGCCGTCGTAGCGACCGCGCTTGCCCTCACCGGCTGTGCGACAACCGGTGATCGCTCGACGCTGTCCACGGCGAAATACAGTTACGAAATCGATCAGGAACAGGTCGCGCTTGTCGACCGCACAGCGCGCACGCGCGGCGTTCAGATCGTGTGGGTACACATGCCGAGGAAAAGGGTCGCGATCGCATCCAGCGATTGATCGCAACCGGCCGCGGTTTGCGTAGTCGTCGCTGCGTCCGCCTTGATCCTAATCCGTTTCAAGCTGACGCTGAGGAATCGGCAATGACCCGATTGCGGCCGCTTCGCTTGGCGGTGTAGAGCGCCCGATCGGCTCGGCCGAGGGCGCTGTCGAGGTTGTCGTGTCCCGCTTGCCAGGTGGCAACGCCGGTGCTGATGGTTACAGTGATGCCCTGCAAATCGAAGGCCGCGATTGCACTGCGCAGGCGTTCGCCCAGTGCGCAGCCCTCGGCCTCGCTGGCGCCATTGAGGATCACTGCGAACTCCTCGCCGCCGTAACGAAAAAGCGGTGTGCCGGCATCCAGCACGCAGACGCCGGTCAGCGCCAACACAATCCAGCTGAGCAGGGCGGTATCGGCATAACCCAGGTGCGTGTTGAGCAAACCCAGCGCCAGCATCTGCACCATCACCAACACGCTAAGCACCAGAGCAACGCGCCAGCGCAAGGTTTCGCGCAGAATGCAATAGGAATCGCGATGCAACGGCATGACACAAAGCCCCCCGGCTTTTCCCGTTGATACTAGCGTCCGTACTCGGATTCGTCTTCCTCGCCGGTTGCACCTCGCCGGTTGCCCCTCACCGGTTGCATACGCTGCACGATGATTAGCCAACGCGATGCGAGACGTCCGCCCAAGCCTGTGCATGAGTGGAAAGGCCAGAATCAATCTTGTTTTTTCCTGCCGAAGAACGCTTTCAAGCCGGTGGCCAGCGCGATCAGCCCACCGACCACCAGTTTCTTGGCGGCCAAAAGTGCTACCAGAAATCAATAGGGCCGGTGGGCCTGCGCCTGCCGGCGTTCGTCCAGATTGCTGCGTATCAAGAGCGAAGCCCGGTTCCGCGCCGGAGCAAGTGCATGCAGAATGCGCCGAGCAAGATCGCAAAAACCAGCATCAGTGACATGGCGGTGCCGATAGCGACGTCGCTGACGCCGAGCAGCCCGTAGCGAAAGGCGCTGACCATGTACAGGATCGGATTGAAGTGGCTGACGTATTCCCAGAACGGCGGTAGCAGCCCGACCGAATAGAAAACGCCGCCAAGATAAGTGAGTGGCGTCAACACAAAGGTCGGCACAATCGCGATGTCATCGAATTTCCTGGCGTACATGGCGTTGATGAATCCGGCGAACGCGAACACCACGGCGGTCAACAACAGCGTGGCCAGCGTAATCAGCGGATGGTGCAGTCGCACCGAGGTGAAGCACATCGCCACCGCCAGCACGATTGCCCCGACCATGAGGCCGCGCAAAACAGCGCCCGCAACGTATCCGGTGAGGATGACCCAATTGGGCGTTGGAGCGACCAGCATTTCCTCGACGTAGCGCTGGAATTTGGAACCGAAAAAACTCGATACGATGTTGCCGTAGCTGTTTTGTATCACGCTCATCATGATCAGTCCGGGCACGATGAAATCGATGTAAGGAAAACCATCCATGGCGCCGATGCGGCCGCCGATCATTTTGCCGAAGATCACGAAATAAAGCGTCATGGTGATCGCCGGTGGCACCAGGGTCTGGCCCCAGATGCGCAGGATGCGATGCACCTCGCGGCCGGCAATCGTTTTCAGCGCAACCCAGTTGCCCGCAGCGTTCATGCTGCAGCGCCTTTGGCTGGGGCGGTTTGATTGCGTTCGACCAGGCCGAGAAACAATTCCTCCAACCGGTTGGACTTGTTGCGCAGCGAACGCACATGGATGCCGGCCGAGGTCAGATCCGCGAACAGTCGATTCAATTCGGTACCCTTGGGCACGTCCACTTCCAGCGTGGTTTCGTCGATCCGCCTGAGATGCACGCCAACGCTATCGGGTATGGAGTTGCAGGGCGCGACCAGATCGAGCACAAAGGTCTCGCGGTCGAGTTGCGACAGCAGGTTGCGCATGCTGGTGTTCTCAACGATTCGGCCGCGATCGACAATCGCGATGTTGCGACACAGTTGTTCTGCCTCCTCGAGGTAATGCGTGGTCAGCACCACGGTCGTGCCTGCCCGGTTGATTTCACTGACGAACTGCCACATCGAGCGGCGGATCTCGATGTCCACGCCCGCAGTGGGTTCGTCCAGGATGAGCAGGCGTGGCTCGTGCACCATGGCGCGAGCAATCATCAGGCGTCGCTTCATGCCGCCGGACAGCGTGCGCGATATGGTGTGCGCCTTGTCCCACAACGAGAGCTGGCGTAAATATTTTTCGGCGCGTACCTTGGCTTCATTGCGTGCGATGCCATAAAACCCTGCCTGGTTGACGACAATGTCAAAGGGTTTCTCGAATTGATTGAAGTTGAGTTCTTGCGGCACCACCCCGATACAGCCCAGCGCGGTTTCGCGTTCTGTGGCCAGATCGTGGCCAAACACCCGTATCGACCCCGAGCTTGGCGTGACCAAGGTGCAAATGCTGCCGATCAGTGTCGATTTTCCGGCACCATTGGGCCCGAGCAGTGCGAAAAAATCGCCCTGCTCTACGATGAGCGAGATGCCTTTCAGCGCTTCCACGCCGTTGCTGTAGGTCTTGCGAAGATCAGTGATCGCCAGTGCCGCAGTGCTCATGGGTGTGCCTTGGGATACGCAGCGCCCAAGTATAGCGACCTGGCGCGTGCCGCCCATGTAATGCGACTGACATCCGTCACTTCGTTCTGCGAGCCTCGATCGCGTAGCATGCCGGTTAAGGAACCTCTGAACAAGTCCGGAGCCGCGATAGCCCCCTGAGTCAGGGGGCGAAAAACCGCAGGTTTTTTTGGGGTTTGGCAAGCAAGCAGTGTGGCGAAGACGTAGTGGTGACTTATTCAGACCTTCCTTAGTCTTGACGACTATTCTTGATGACGATTCCTTCAGCTGGAGATTGCTATGAAGATGCGGCGCTGGGCCTGGCTGGCATTGTTGTTGGCGGCGGGCGATTTGATGGCCCAATCCGAGCCGTTCAAGTTGGGCACGCTCAACTTCACCGATTGCGACTTGAAGAATCGTGCGCAAGGCGAGTTGCTGGGCGCCTTGTGTTCACGTATGGAAGTGCCCGAGGATCCAGCGCAGCCCGAAGGTCGCAAGATCAGCTTGCGTATAGGCTTGGCCAAAGCGAACACCGTCGAGCCGCTTATCGACCCCGTGTTTTTTCTCGCCGGGGGTCCGGGCCAGTCTGCGGTCGAGTCGTTCCCGCAAGTAGCGCCCGGGTTTGCCCGCATTCTCGAGAAACGACACGTCATCCTCGTCGATCAGCGCGGGACTGGAGATTCCAACGCGCTCAAATGCGAAGGGGCCGAAGGCAAGAGCGCGTTCGGTGCCGAGGATGAGTCGCTCGCGGCGCAGGCTGCCTTTGTTCGGCACTGCCTGGATGCGCTCAAGGGCAAAGCCGATCCGCGCTTCTACACCACCAGTGTGGCGGTGACCGATCTGGATCGCGTACGCGCCGCTATTGGCGCCGACAAGATCAACCTGATCGGTGGCTCCTACGGCACGCGTGCGGCCCAGGTGTATCTGCGTCAGTTTCCCGAGCGCGTGCGCAGCATTGTGCTCGATGGCGTGGTGCCGCCGGATCTGATTCTCGGCAACGAACACGCGCGCAATCTGGAAGTCGCGGTGAAGGGTATTTTTCAGCGTTGCCGCGACAATCCCGCCTGCCAGACCGCGTTTGTCGATCCCGCGGCCGATCTGAAACGGTTGCAGGCAGAGCTGCGCGTGCGCGCCATCGCGGTGGATTATCGCGATCCCAAATCGGGTGAGGCACTGAAAGAGGATTTCACGCTGGCCGATCTCGGCGGTGTGGTGCGGCTTTTCGCGTATGCGCCGGAGACGGCGGCATTGCTGCCGCTGGCTCTGCACGAGGCAGTCAACGGCCGGCCCGAAGCCTTGCTGGCACAGAGCAGGTTGGTCATGGGCGACCTCGGCGAACAGATCATGCATGCCATGCAGTTGTCGGTGATCTGTTCCGAGGACGCGCCATTTTTTGAGGCGCGCGATGAAGACGTGGACACGATCATGGGCACGGCGTTCGTTGAAGTGATGCAGGCGCAATGCGCCGCATGGCCCAAGGGTGCGCGTCCGGATGATTTCCATGCGCCCCAACTCAGCGACGTACCCACACTGCTGTTGTCAGGAGAGTTCGATCCGGTCACGCCGCCGCGCTATGGACAATCCACGGTGAAACATTTCAGCAAGGGGCGACATCTGGTTGCGCCAGGCCGCGGTCATGGCCTGATGCTCGCAGGCTGCATGCCACGTCTGATCGCAGAATTTGTCGAGGACGCCGATGCCGCCAAGCTCGACATAAAATGTTTGAAAAATCTGCCGGTGATCCCGGCGTTTGTGAATCGCAATGGATGGGAACCGTGAGCGGCTGCAGTTGCAGCAGCGGCGTGAGCCGCGATTGTCTACCGTTGACTCAGTATTCAAAGGATCGCGGCTTGCGCAGCTCCAAAATTTGGAGTTGCACTCATGATTGAAGTTCACGATCTGCATAAAGCCTTTGGCGCGGTGAAGGCAGTCGACGGCGTTGGATTTCGCGCCGAGGACGGTCGTATCACCGGGTTGCTGGGCCCCAATGGCGCCGGTAAGACCACGACTTTGCGCATGTTGTACACGCTGATGAAGCCGGACAGTGGCTGGGTCAAAGTGGATGGATTCGATGCCACCGTCGACACCGTCGAAGTTCGGCGCCGACTCGGTGTGTTGCCCGATTCGCGCGGCCTGTACAAACGTTTGAGCGCGCGCGAGAACATCCGATACTTCGCCGAACTGCAGGGATTGGAACCGGCGGTTGCGCATGAGCGCGAAAACGCACTGATCAGCGCACTCGGCATGGAAGACATTGCCGATCGGCGTACCGAGGGATTCTCACAGGGACAGCGCGTCAAGACCGCGATCGCGCGCGCGCTGATCCACGATCCGCGCAACGTCATTCTGGACGAGCCGACCAATGGACTCGACGTGATGGCCACGCGCGCGATGCGCGGGTTTCTGCGTAAATTGCGCGACGAGGGCCGCTGCGTGCTGTTTTCCAGCCACATCATGCAGGAGGTGGCAGCGCTGTGCGACCACATCATCATCATCGCCAAGGGCCGCGTCATGGCCGAGGGTTCGGCGGAGGCGTTGCGTCAGCGCACCGGTGAGCCCAACCTGGAAGATGCATTCGTCAAAATCATTGGAAGTGATGAGGGGTTGTTCGGATGAGACCTGCCTGGCTGACCATTTTTCTCAAAGAAGTGCGCGAGAACCTGCGTGACCGCAAGACGGTGTTGAATGCGCTGGTCATAGGTCCACTGATTGGTCCGGTGTTGATCGGTCTGATCCTGTCTGTCGTCGTGTCGCGCGAAACCAAACGCGCCGACAAGCCGCTGGAGTTGCCGGTGATCGGCGCCGAGCACGCGCCCAATCTGATCAATTACCTGCGTACGCAGAACATCACGATTGAGCCGGGGCCGTCCAATCCGGAACGCGCCGTACGCGACCAGGAAGAAGACGTGGTGCTGCGCATTGACGACCGCTTTGATGAAAGTTGGCGCAAAGGAGATACCGCGCCGCTCGATCTGGTCTTCGACTCTTCGCATCAGGACGCCGATCGTGCGCGACGACGGGTCGAGAACGCCGTGGACAATTACTCGCGACAAGTTGGCGCGCTGCGTCTGGTCGCGCGCGGTATCCATCCGGTGGTGGCGCGACCGATCAGCGTCGTCGACCGCGATCAAGCCAGTCCCGAGGCCAAGGGCGGTGTGTTCCTGAGCTTTCTGCCGTATACGTTGATACTCGGCGCTTTCATGGGCGGCATGTACCTCGCCATCGATACCACGGCCGGCGAGCGTGAGCGCCAGTCGCTGGAACCGTTGCTCGCCAACCCGGTGCCGCGCTGGAAAATCATGGCCGGAAAATTATTGGCGACGGCGGGCTTCGCGTTGATGTCCTTGCTGCTGACTCTGCTGGCGTTCGCGGTGATCACCCCGATGCTTCCACTCGACAAGCTCGGACTGAAGTTCAATCTGGGCATGGTGATTTTCGCCAAGATGTTGCTGGTGCTCACGCCCGTGGTGATTCTGGCCGCTTCGGTGCAAACGCTGATCGCGGCCAACGCGAAGAGCTACCGCGAGGCGCAAAGCTGGCTGGGCTTGTTGACCCTCATCCCGGCGATTCCGTCGATGCTGTTGATGGTGATACCGGTCAAGCCGGCGCTGTGGATGTTTGCGGTGCCGCTGCTTGGCCAGCATCTGTCGATCATGAAGCTGGTACGCGCCGAGTCGATCGCTGGCGCAGAATGGGCAGCGCTGCTCGCCAGCGGCCTGCTGCTATCGGGCATCGTGGCGCTCTTTGCGGCGCGCATTTATAACCGCGAAAGCCTGGCGGTTTCGACTTAGTAGCTGCTGCTGCTGTAGGATGCGTACAACCGCCGCTCGCGAAGATTATTTCTTGCGCAGCTGCGCGCGCAATGCATCCACCGAAATACTCGCGATTTCACCGTCGCCGGTGCGTCGCGGTTGCGTCAGTTCCGGTGCCTGCGCCTGCGCGAAGATCACTTCATAGCTCGCAGGCAGCAGGCCTTCGGCACTGCGGAATCGCTCGTAGTATTCGAGCATGTCATGCAATCTGGATTTGCCCGTCAGTCCGCGCGTGCGTGCAGCGTTGGCATTGCTGGCGCCGATCGCCTTGAGCTCACGCATGAGTTGGCGCGCATCGCGATACGTCAGGGTAAATCGTTCCACATCGAGCATCGGATCGCGAAAACCGGCGGCGAGCATGGCGTCGCCGACATCATGCATGTCGAGAAACACGTTCACATGCGCGCACTGATCGGCAGCGGCCCAGCTCTGCCGCAACTCGGTGAGCGTGTCCGGTCCGAAAGTGCTGAACAGCAGCCAGCCGCCGGGGCGCAGCACGCGGCGAAACTCGGCGAATACTTCGGGCAGGTTTTCGATCCACTGCAGGCACAGGTTGGAGAACAGGACATCGACCGACTGATCCTGCAGCGGCAGCGCGCGCGCATCGCCACAGATGCGGCGAAACGGTTTCCACCAGCCGGCGTGGCGTTTTGCCTCGCGTAACATGGGTAAGGCCATGTCCAGCGCGATCACGTCGCACTGGGCGTAGCGCTTGCGCATGAACGCCGCAGCGCGACCGGTGCCGCAGCCCAGGTCAAGTATTCGTCCTGGCGCGTTTTTGTAGAGCGGGCCCTGAACCAGCGCGTTGGCTTTGGCTGGCGTTCCTTCAGCGGCGCCCCGGGTCAGACTGTCCAGGCGATCCAGCAACATCGACTCGACCTGGTGTTGCAGCACCGCTGCCGCTTCGTAGCTGCTGGCGGCGCGGCCAAAGGCGCGGCGTACCCATTTCAGATCAAGGCTCATGCGACTGCCGTCTCTTGCACCAGCGCGTGGATGCAGCCGAGCACCGCTTCGCGATGCGTGATAAACGGCGCGTGCCCAGCGCGCGCCACGCTGTGGAAACTTCCGCGCGCGACCTGCGCTGACCATTGCATCGCCGCCGCTGGTACCAGTCGATCACGGCTGCCAGCGATCCACAGATTGGGGCAGTCGATGCGCGACAATTGATCGCGCAGATCGCTGTTCTGCAACGTCTGCAGTCCCTGCATCAGCGCCGCAGGGTCGGGCTCGCCGCGTTCGAACAGGCGCGAACGCAATGCGCGCAGACAGACCATGGCGTGTTCGTCGCCATGAACTTCCAGAGCGAGAAAGCGCTCCAGGGTGCCGCGGTAATCCTGGCCAAGGTCAGCGCCGAACTGTTCGAAGACCTCTGGTGCTACGCCGGACTTCCAGCCGTCAGTGGTTACGAAGCGCGGGGACGCCGCAATCAGACCGAGGCCGCGCACTGCCAGCGGATATTCGATCGCCGCATGCATTGCGACCAAGCCGCCCAGCGACCAGCCAACCCAGATCGATGGCGGCAGCATTTGGCTGAGGCGTGCGGTGCTTTCGTGCAGGTCAAATCCGTTCGCATCCTCGCGACTGAATCCATGTCCCGGCAGATCGACCGCATGCACCCGGCACGATTGAGCGAGTTGTTCGGTCAGCTGGTGAAAAATGCCGCCATGCATGCCCCAGCCGTGGATCAAAACGATGTCGGGCCCGTGCCCAGTGGTCTGTATATGCATAATGTAGGAGCGACGTGAGTCGCGTTTCTCAGTCTCGGAGAGGTGTTTCTTTCACAGCCAAAACCAAAGCATCGAGCAAGCCATCGACCTCAGCAAACGCATGCCCCGCCGACAAGGTCACGCGCAGGCGTGCCGTATACTCGGGAACGGTCGGCGGTCGAATCGCCGGCACGTAGTAACCGTATTGTTCCAACTGATTTGATAGTCGCGTCGCCTGTTCGGCTGTGCCGATCAGTACTGGCTGGATCGCACTGGTTGAGGGCATCAGCGCGAAGCCGCGGTGCATAGCACCAGCGCGGAATTGATCGATCAACGCGCGCAACCGCTCGCGCCTCCAGTCTTCTTCACGAGCAATGCGCACCGACACCAATGTGGCCGCAGCCAGCGCCGGCGGCATCGCGGTGGTGTAGATGTAGGGACGCGCAAACTGGATCAGTGCATCGATCGTCGCTGCTTCGCCGAGCACCAGTGCGCCGAACGTTCCGATCGCCTTGCCCAGTGTGACCATCAGCAACGGCACGTCGGCCACACCCAGTTTCGCCGCCGATACCGATCCGCGACCGCAATCGCCGATAACGCCGATGCCATGCGCGTCATCCACCATGAGCAGCGCTTGTTCGCGCAGGCACAGTGCGGCGAGCGCCGGCAGTGGTGCGACGTCGCCATCCATGCTGAACACGCCATCGGTGGCGAGCAGCGCTGCGGCCTCCGGTTTGGACTGCAGCTGACGTTCGGCGGCCTCGACATCGCCATGCGGATAACGACGCAGGTCGGCACCACTGAGCCTGGCGCCGTCGATCAGGCTGGCGTGGTTGAGGCGGTCTTGCAGGCAAATATCGCCACGTTTCAGCAGCGTCGCCAGCACGCCAAGGTTGGCCATCATTCCGGTTGAAAACAGCAATGCGCGCGGATAACCCAGCCAGTCCGCGATTTCCTCCTCAAGCTGCTGATGCGGGCCGCGATGGCCGCCAAGAAGATGTGCGGCGGTGGCGCCGACGCCCCACTCGTTGGCGGCACTTTGCAGTGCCGAAACGATACGCGGGTCCTGCCCCAGGCCGAGATAGTCGTTGCTGGCGAAACTGATCAGCGCGTGTCCGCTAATCTGTACGCGCATGCCCTGCGTCTGCGTGACGGTGCGCAGGCGACGCGACAGACCGGCCGCGGCGCGCTCGCCGTTGGCCTGGCTGAGTCGATCAACGAGCGAAGGGCGCGGCATGAGTCATTGCAATGGGCAGCGGCGCAGTAGGTGGGAGCGGCATAAGCCGCGATGCCTTGCGCAGTTCAACCGAAAACCCGCGCAGAGCGCATCGCGCAGTTCCGGCATTTCCAATTACGCCGCCGCTTCGCGTTCGACGATGTCGGCATGCACGGTGGCGGGCGCGTTGTGCCCGGTCATTGCCGTCAATCCCAGCTTCGCAAACAGATTGCGATCCGACTCGGTATCTGGATTGCCAGTGGTGAGCAATTTCTCGCCGTAAAAAATTGAATTGGCGCCGGCAAAAAAACACAGCGCCTGCAGCTCTTCGCTCATGCTCTCGCGACCGGCAGAGAGGCGCACCATTGCGGCCGGCATCATGATGCGTGCAATCGCGATGCTGCGTACGAACTCGAAGGCTTCGAGTTCGGGCGCACCGGCGAGCGGCGTTCCGGCAACCTGTACCAGTCGATTGATCGGCACCGAGTCCGGATGCGCCGGCAGATTGGCCAGTGCCTGCAGCAGGCCGGCGCGATCGGCGCGCGACTCACCCATGCCGACAATGCCGCCGCAACAGGTCTTCATGCCCACGTCGCGCACGTGCGCCAAGGTGTCCAGACGATCCTGGTAACAACGCGTGCTGATTATTTCGCTGTAGTACTCAGGACTGGTGTCCAGATTGTGGTTGTAGTAGTCAAGCCCTGCGTCCTTTAGGGTGCGTGCCTGATCGGCGCTCAGCATGCCCAGAGTTGCGCAGGTTTCCAGGCCCAGCGCTTTTACCTCACGCACCATATCGGCAACCTTGGCCAGATCGCGATCGCGCGGCGATCGCCAGGCAGCCCCCATGCAGAAGCGCGAGGCGCCGCCGTCGCGCGCAACGCGGGCGCGGGCGACAACAGCATCGAGGGGCATCAGCTTCTCGACCTTCAGGCCGGTATCGAAGCGCGCGCTCTGCGGGCAGTAAGCGCAGTCCTCCGGGCAGGCGCCGGTCTTGATCGACAGCAGGGTCGAAACCTGTACCGCGTTGGCGTCATGGTGCTGACGGTGCACCGTCTGCGCACGAAACAACAGGTCGTTGAACGGCAGCTCAAACAGGGCCTGCACCTGGTCGCGCGTCCAGTCATGGCGCAGCGGTTCAGCGAGCGCGGGCGTGTGGCACACAGATGCAGTCATGACGGCGGGTCCAGGCGATACAGTGGCGGCAGTGTCGGTGGCGGCGGAGTGCCTGTCAACGTGAATGACCTTAATCGAGTTGACGGCTTTTGGCGACGCCTGTCGTTTCGCCTGTTGCCCGGATGCTGTGTCCAGTGCGGCGGTGGCAGTGCAAGCGCGGCCGATCTGTGTGCGGATTGCCATGCCGACTTGCCGTGGAATCAGGCTTGTTGCGCGTGCTGCGCCTTGCCACTGCCACAATCCGCGACGCTCTGTGGTCGTTGCCTGAAGATGCGCCCGGAGTTCGACGCGGCGCTGTGTGCATTACGTTATGAGTGGCCGCTGGACAGCCTGGTCACACGTTTCAAGTACGGCGCCGACCTCGCAGTCGGACACGTGCTTTCCAGCGTGATGGCGCAACATCTGTCTTCGCATTTTTTGAATACGTCGTCCTGCCGCCCGCAACTGTTGATTCCGATTCCGCTGCACCCAGAACGATTGCGCGAACGTGGTTTCAACCAGGCGCTGGAACTGGCGCGGCCACTTTCGCGTGCGTTGGGTATCGCGATGAATTCTGCAGGTCTGCGGCGCGTCCGCGCCACGCCGCGGCAGACCGGCCTGAATGCGTTGATTCGCCGGCGTAATGTGCGTGGTGCCTTCGAGTTGAATACCGACGTACGCGATCGCCATATCGCTTTGGTCGATGACGTCATCACCACTGCTGCAACCGCGCGCGAATGCGCCAAACTGATCAAACGCGCGGGTGCGGCATCGGTGCAGGTGTGGGCGGTTGCCAGGGCAGGTGTGGGACAGATCTAGCCGGCGGGCGTCAGGTCCGCGCTCAAGCTAAAGTACAGGAACAAATTTTTGCACGCGTGCCCATGCCGCTCAAGTTTTCGCGACACGGTCTTGCTGCGCTTTACCCGCCAGACGCGGTGAATCATCAAGTGGTCATGGCGCCGCTGCACGGACGCGCCGAAATCCGCCGCATGTTCGAAATCGAGTTTGGTTGTGCCACCATGGTCTGCATCCGTGAAAACCTGTTTGAATGTGGCGACTGGCCGATCCTGGAGTGGAGCGATCCGCTCGGCCTGCGTGGCTGCGAGTTTTTCCAGGTGCGCGACGGTCTCATCGTATTCCAGCGCGGCTACTTCGATCACTTATCGTTTTTTCGCGCCCAAGGTCTGGCGCTGCCCGATGCCTATCTGGCCTGAGCATTCGATCGCGGTTCGATCGCCATGTACGCAATCGCGCGACCGGCCGCTGCGCAATCTGCTGCTTGTGCTCGGCTTGCTGATCTCGCAGGCCGTCCTCGCCGACCCGTCAAACGTGCAGAGTGTCATTGCCGCTGCACGTGCACAGATCGGCGTCACCACTGGCTACGACGGCAGCTATCGTCGTCTCGAATATCCGAACGGCGACGTCCCGATCGCAACTGGCGTGTGTACCGATGTGGTGATCCGTGCGCTGCGCGCGATCGGCATCGATCTGCAGCGCGAAGTGCATCAGGACCGCAAGCGCCATCCCGAACTCTATCCGCAACGATGGCGTGATCGGCGTGCGGACCGCAGCATCGACCACCGCCGCGTTCCCAATCTGCAGGCATGGTTTGCGCAGCACGCTGATAGCTTTGCGCCCAGCATCGATTCTGCCGCATACCATGCCGGTGACATCGTCAGCTGGAAACTGCCGGGCAATCTCGACCATATCGGCATCGTCTCGGATCGGCGCGTCGACAACCGGCCACTGATCCTGCACAACATTGGGCGCGGTACCCAGGAAGAGGATGTGCTGTTGGTGTGGCCGATCAGCGGCCATTACCGGTTGCGGCAGTAACCGCACTGGCCGGGCGCTTGGTTCAGTCCGACAGGCGTGGACGCGCTGCTTGCGGCCATGGACAATGACGCACCACGGAGATCACTGATGACATTGCTGGAAACTGTCGAGTTCGAAACCGCAGCGTCACCACGCTTTAGCGTCATCTGGCTGCATGGTTTGGGTGCGGATGGCCATGATTTCGAACCGATCGTGCCGGAGCTTGTGCGTCGCAATTGGCCGGCGATCCGTTTTATTTTTCCGCATGCGCCGCCGCGTCCGGTCACCATCAACGGCGGCGTGCGCATGCGTGCCTGGTACGACATTTCCGGGCAGGAGCTCGAACACAAGCAGGACGAGATCGGCGTCCGCGATTCAATGACCCAGGTCAACGCCTTGCTTGAGCGTGAAGTCGAGCGCGGCGTTCCGCCCGAGCGCCAATTCCTGGTTGGGTTTTCACAGGGTGGCGCGATCGCGCTGTCCTGCCTGATCCGGCGGCAGCGACCGTTGGCCGGGGTCATCGCGCTGTCCACTTATCTGCCGATTGCCGACAAGTCGACTGCCGAGGCGATCGACGCATCCAAGACCATTCCGGTATTCCTCGGCCATGGCAATATGGATCCCGTGGTCGGTCTCGCGTTAGGGGCAATGAGTCGCGAATGGTTGCAGCGTGCTGGCTACAATGTTTCCTGGCACAGCTATCCAATGCCGCATTCGATCTGCGCCGAAGAAATTCGCGATATTTCCGATTTCATGCAGCCGATCCTGCTGGCTGCTCATTGAGCGTGGAGCGCAATGACCGCCACGCGTAAATCCGAAGGCTCGCTGCGCCCGCATTGGATGCCGGATTTCTGCAGTCTGCGCGTGCTCGGTGCAGTGATGGTGCTGGCGCAGTTGGGCGCGTTGCTGATCGTGCTGGTGCCCGATCCGGCAGCGATTCTGAATTTGCAGCGCGTCCTGGCGGCCAGCTTTCTGGTGCAATGGATTGCGCTGGCCAGCGCCGCTTTTCTGTGCAAGCTCGGCCCACGTATCGCGCATCTCTCAACGCCGGCTGGCATGGCCTGGGCATGGTCGGTGCCGCTGGCGGTGACCGCCGTGATCAGTGCGTTGATGCGCTTGCTGGACGAGGCATTTCGTTTCGGTGCGATTCCGGACGATATCGGGCTGCAACCTTTTGTGCTTGGAGCGGTGGTGCTGTCGGCGCTGTTTGCCGCGGCGGCCTTGCGCTATCTGTACATACAGGAACGGCTGCGACTGAATGCCGAGCGCGAAGCCGAAGCGCGGGTCGATGCGCTGCAGGCGCGCATTCGGCCGCATTTCCTGTTCAACACGCTCAATACCGTGGCCAGTCTGATCCGCATCGATCCCGCCGCCGCCGAACGCGCGGTCGAAGATCTGGCGGAGCTGTTCCGGGCCTCGCTCAGCAACCAGAAGAATCTCTCCCCTTTGGCACGCGAGCTGGAGCTGGTCGATCGCTATCTGGAAATCGAAAGCCTGCGTCTGGGCGATCGGTTATGCGTGGAAAGGCTGATCGAACCCGGTCTGGGCGATTGGCCGGTGCCGCTGCTGAGCTTGCAGCCGCTGGTCGAGAACGCCATTCACCATGGCATCCAGACCCGCGCTGAAGGCGGTACGGTACGCATCGAGGCCAGCGCCGACGACGGCACGCTGCGGCTGCGCGTGCACAATCCCAAGCCCGGAACTGTGCCCAAGCTCAGCCAGGGAAATCACATTGCGCTCGACAACATTCGCCAGCGTCTGGCGCTGCACTACGGCAGCAAGGCGCGGCTGGAAGTGGAGTCGGCGGCTGACTATTATGCAGCCACGCTGTTTCTACCACGACTCGATCTGCCACGACTCGACCGGCCACGACTCGACATTCCCAAAATGAAGGCGACCTGATGCGCGTATTGATCGTGGATGACGAAGCCCTCGCGCGTTCGCGCATGCGGGCGCTGCTCGCTGAGATATCCGACCCGCAGATCGAAATCGTGGGCGAAGCCGCCGACGGCCGTGCCGCCATCGAGCTCTGTGATCAACTGCAGGTGCAGGCGGTTTTGTTGGATATCAGCATGCCGGTGATGGACGGGTTGGAAGCCGCGCGCCATCTGGCCAGCAGTGAGACGCCTCCCGCGGTAATTTTTTGCACGGCCTACGACGAGCACGCGCTCGCTGCGTTCGAGGCGCGCGCGATCGATTATCTGGTCAAGCCGGTGCGCGTCGAACGACTGCAGGCGGCGCTGCAACGTGCCGATCGGCTGAGCGTCGACGAACGCCGCATTCCGGCCTCGGCCATGCCGGGGCGCAGCCGCAGCCACCTGTGCGCGCGGGTGCGTGGCAATCTGCGCTTGGTGGCAATTGGCGAGATTTCCTACCTGCTGGCCGAAGACAAATATGTGGTGGTGCATTCCGATCATGGCGAGGTGCTGATCGAAGAATCACTCAAGGCACTGGAAGAGGAGTTTCCTGATCAGTTCGTGCGCATCCATCGCAATTGCCTGATCGCGATCGAACGCCTGCAAGGTCTCGATCGCGACACCGAGGGCAATCTCCAGGCGCGGGTTCAGGGGGCATCCAAGCCGCTGGAAATCAGCCGGCGATGTCTGCCAGCGATTCGTGCGTTGGTGAAACATCTTTGAGCCGACCCAGATCAGTCATTGCGGCCACTGAGTATTGAATCCGATGAGCCTTCGCATCGCCACACGGCAAAGTCCACTCGCGCTCTGGCAGACCGAACACGTGGCCGCGCAGTTGCGCCGTCAGCATCCCCAGCTCGACATTGTGCTGGTGCCACTGTCCACGCGTGGTGATCAGGTGCTGGATCGTTCGCTCTCCGCCATCGGCGGCAAAGGCTTGTTTCTGAAAGAGCTCGAAGAGGCCATGCTCGCCGGCAGCGCAGACCTTGCCGTGCACTCGATGAAAGA
This sequence comes from Pseudomonadota bacterium, assembly GCA_034440555.1. Lineage (GTDB taxonomy): Bacteria > Pseudomonadota > Gammaproteobacteria > Xanthomonadales > Ahniellaceae > 0-14-3-00-62-12. The sequence continues at coordinate 10,395 of JAWXCG010000067.1, read as the reverse complement.
CGTGCCGATGAATCTCGACGAACCGTTCGAGATCGGCGCCATCCTGCGCCGCGCCGATCCGTTCGATGCGTTGGTGAGCAATCAGTACGCGCGACTGGAAGATTTGCCGGACGGCGCGCGTGTAGGAACTTCATCTCTGCGTCGTCAGGCCCAGCTACGCGCGCGCCGGCCTGATCTGCAGCTGCATGACCTGCGCGGCAACGTCAACACGCGACTGCGCAAGCTCGATGCGGGCGAGTTCGATGCCATTGTGCTGGCCTGCGCCGGACTCGATCGCCTCGGCATGCACGAGCGCATTCGTCAACGCCTCACCGCGCCGGATTTCCTGCCGGCGGTGGCGCAGGGCGCGATCGGCATCGAAGTGGTTACCGGGCGCGATGATGTGGTGGAGTTGCTGCAGTGTCTGCACGACGCCGATACTGCGCTGTGTGTGAACGCCGAGCGCGCGATGAACCGGCGCCTGCATGGTTCCTGTCAGGTGCCGATCGCCGGCTATTGCACGCTCGACGAAGACAGCCTGCATCTGACCGGCCTGGTCGGGCGCGCCGACGACGGCCATTGCATTCGGGCCAGCGCGTTCGGCGCGGCGCGTGATCCGGAGGCAGTAGGCCATCGCGTCGCCGAAGAATTGTTGAAACGTGGTGCGGGCCCGCTCTTGGGATTGTGACCTGAAATCGAAAATGTGGGAGCCGCTCCTGCATTTTTGGTCAAGGCACAATCAGAATTTTGCCTTGGCGCCCACCGCTGGCAGCCAGTGCCACCGCCTGCTTGATCTCTTCGACCTTGAAAGTGTTCTGCACATGCGCGCTGAGTTTTCCGCTTGCGACCCATTGCACCAGCTGAGCGAAAGTCTGTGCCTGCGTCTCGGGTGTGGCCTGGCGGAACCAGCGCGCCAACCAGAAGCCGCGCAAGGTGATGTCCTTGAACACAAACGAGCCCGGCGAGATTTGACACGGATCGCCGCTCATCGCGCCGTAGTTGACCAAGGTGCCGCCCTCGCCGAGGCAGCGCGCCAGATGCTCGGTGGCATCAGCGCCGACCGCGTCGATGCCCAGCCGGATCGGCGCGCCGCTGGTCGCTTCGCGCACGCGCTTGTGCAGATCGTCGTCGTCGACCAGCACCACATCGGCGCCCAGTGACTGCACGCTGGCGAGCGCTGATTCACGTCGCACCACGTTGACGGTTTTCAGTCCGCGCAGACGCGCTATCTGGATCAGATAACCGCCTACTGCGGAATTCGCCGCATTCTGGATCACCCATTCGCCCGGCTGCAGGTCGACAAATTCGCTCAGCATCAGCAGCGCAGTCGGTGGATTGACGGTGATCATCGACAGCTGTTGTGCATCAGCCTGACTGGGCAGCGCCACCAGCCGCTTGGCGGCAGCGACCACATGCGTGCTCCAGCTACCGCAGCCGACTGGCAGCAACACGGTCTGACCGACGCGAGCGGCATCCACATCGGGGCCGACCGCCGCGATGCGTCCGACGCCCTCATTGCCGCCGATCGCCGGCAATGGCGGCAACATGCCGTATTGCCCCGTGAGTGTCAGCACATCCGATGGATTGATCGGCGCCGCCAGCACCTCGATCAGCGCCTCGCCCGCAGTCAATTCTGGCCTCGGAAATTCCACTGCCTCGATCACATCCTGCGGCACCGGGCCGCGAGTGGTGTATTGCGCGCGTTTGATCGACATGGCGATTCCTTGCGGTGGAAATGGAGATGCGGATTGCAATGGAGCGGGAGCTGAAATGTGGGAGCGGCGGCTTTCAACAGCGGAGCTGGTCAAGCCGCGATTACTCGCACCTAACGTAGTGCTGAAGTATCGCGGCTCACGCCGCTCCCACGTTCGGCCTCAATCCCACATGCGTTGTCAATTACACAGTGACGGGATTGGGTTTATCTGGATCGATCTTGTAGCGCTTGATTGCGCGGGCGACGTCTTGCGGGTTCATCTTGCCCTCGCTCGCCAGTGCAGCGATTGCAGCGTGCGCGATGTAGTGGCGATCGACCTCGAAGAAGCGGCGCAGATTGCTGCGCGTATCCGAGCGGCCGAAGCCATCAGTGCCCAGCGCCGTGTAGTGTACGCCGCGCGGCATATAGGCGCGGACCTGTTCCGCAAAGGCGCGCACATAGTCGGTCGCTGCCACAACGGGCCCGTTGCGGCCTTCAAGTTGCGTGGTGATCCAGGCTTTCTTCGGCGCAGCCTCGGGGTGCAGCCGGTTCCAGCGTTCGACGTCCACACCATCACGGCGCAGTTCGGTGAAGCTGGGGCAGGACCAGATATCGGCACCAACGCCGAAATCTTTTTCCAGCAAGTCGGCCGCAGCAATCACTTCGCGCAGGATCGTGCCCGATCCCATCAGCTGCACCCGCGGTTCGTTCTTCTTGGCTTTGCCGCCTTCCTTCAACAGATACATACCCTTGAGAATGCCGGCTGCGGCGCCCTCGGGCATGTCCGGATGGGTGTAGTTTTCGTTCATCAGGGTGATGTAAAAATAAACATCCTCCTGTTCGGTCAGCATGCGACGCATGCCGTCCTGCACGATCACGGCTACTTCAAATCCGAACGTGGGGTCATACGGTCGACAGTTGGGAATCGCGCCGGCAAGCAGATGCGAATGGCCGTCCTCGTGCTGCAATCCCTCACCGTTGAGCGTGGTGCGCCCCGCGGTGGCGCCGAGCAGAAACCCGCGTGCGCGCATGTCGGCAGCCTGCCAGCAGGAATCGCCGATGCGCTGCATGCCAAACATCGAATAGAAAATAAAGAACGGCAACATCGGCAGATTATTGGTGCTGTAACTGGTTGCCGCCGCCATCCACGAGCAGAACGCGCCGGCCTCGGTAATGCCTTCCTGCAACACCTGCCCGGCCGCGTCTTCGCGGTAGTAGGACAATTGATCGGCATCCATCGGTCGGTACAGTTGGCCAAACGGCGCATAGATTCCGATCTGTCGAAACAGACCTTCCATGCCAAAAGTACGTGCCTCGTCGGCGACGATCGGCACCGTACGCGGACCGACCGTCTTGTCGCGCAGAATGATGTTCAGCGCCTGGACGAAGGCCATCGTCGTCGAAATTTCGCGCTCGCCGCTGGACTTGAGCAGGCGATCAAATACCGCCAGCTCGGGCACCGCTAACGATTCGGACTTGCGCCTGCGCTGCGGCAGTGAGCCACCGAGTGCCTCGCGCCGTGCCTTCATGTACTTGACCTCGGGCGAATCCGCACCGGGGTGATAGAACGGCAGCTCGTCAAGTTTGTCGTCGGCGACCGGAATATTGAAGCGATCACGAAACGCCTTGATCGATGCCGTGTCCATCTTCTTCTGCTGATGGGTGATGTTTTTCGACTCGCCCGCATCACCCATGCCATAACCTTTCACGGTTTTGGCCAGGATTACTGTGGGCATCCCCTTGCGCGCGTGCGCCTCGGCGTAGGCGGCATAGACCTTGTGCGGATCGTGCCCGCCGCGGTTGAGCCGCGCGATGTCGTCGTCGGAAAGGCTGGCAACCAATGCTTTGGTCTCCGGATACTTGCCGAAGAAATGTTCGCGCGTATAAGCGCCGCCAAAGGCTTTGAAATTTTGATATTCACCGTCGACGGTTTCCATCATCAGCTGACGCAGCTTGCCCGAGGTATCGCGCGCCAGCAGTGGATCCCAGTAACTGCCCCAGATCAGTTTGACCACATTCCATCCGGCGCCGCGGAAACTGCCTTCAAGCTCCTGGATAATCTTGCCGTTGCCGCGTACCGGGCCATCCAGACGCTGCAGATTGCAGTTGATGACGAACACCAGATTGTCGAGCTTCTCGCGACCGGCCAGCGAAATGGCACCCAAAGACTCGGGTTCATCACTTTCGCCATCACCCATAAAGCACCACACCTTGCGATCGGTCTCCGGCAGTAGGCCGCGGTGTTCGAGATATTTGAAAAAGCGCGCCTGATAGATCGCACTGATCGGACCCAAACCCATCGATACCGTTGGCGTCTGCCAGAAATCCGGCATCAGCCACGGATGCGGATAGGACGGGATGCCGATGCCATCCACTTCCATGCGGAAATGATTGATCTGCTCTTCGGTCAATCGTCCTTCCAGATACGCGCGGGCATAAACACCCGGCGCCGAATGCCCCTGGATGTACAACAGATCGCCCGGATGCGCATCATTCGCTGCGCGCCAGAAATGATTGAAGCCGACGTCGTACAACGTGGCGCTGGAAGCAAAGCTGGCGATGTGCCCGCCCAGATCACCCGGCTTGCGGTTCGCGCGCACCACCATCGCCGCCGCATTCCAGCGCAGGATCGAGCGAATCGTCCACTCCATCGCCGCGTCGCCGGGCGACTTGGTTTCCATTTGCGTCGGTATGGTGTTGACGTATTCGGTGGTCAGCGGAAACGGCAGGTGACCGCCGGCACGCCGCGTCTCATCGACCAGTCGCTCGAGAATGAAATGCGCGCGATCGGTGCCATCGACACCGATGATCGCGTTCAACGCCTCGATCCATTCGCGTGTTTCTACCGGGTCAAGATCTTGATTGAGATTGTCGGTTGACTGATTCATGGCGTCCCTCCACTGGCGGCGCGACCGCGCGGCACGATACTGTTGTCGAAGCCCGAATCCTAACCGACCCTCGCGCTCGAATCCCCACCAACGGGCGTTTCATTCGTATGTAGCGCCATGCATGTCGCATAGAAGTACGGATTGTGCACCGATGTAGTGCATTCGTATCGACGGGGGCACACGCGTTCGATCGAAAATTCGCACCAACCATCAACTGTGAACACTCGCCGCCATTGATGAGGTGATGGTTCTTGCTGCCGAGATTCGACAGAGATGCTTGGCGTTGCAGGATTAGCGACGAGGGAAATACATCGGGGTTATCGATCGCACTAAGCGCATCGTCGCTTGCGCGCCGAGTCATCACTCCGGACGCCCCATGCCGAAGCGCACCGCGTCGCTTCGTGATTGGGATTTGATGTTTTCGTTTTCGTCACGTCTGCAAACAATCGTGCCTGTCAACTACACGATGCACGCGTCCAGATGGCCGCTGAGGCAATCTGCAAGCGGTTTGCGTGGCTATTTCGACAGTTGTCGTCAACCCCGATTGTGACCTGAAGGTTAATCGGTCAGACGGACGTGCGAAAACGTGAACAGGCGGTCTTCGGGGGGGTTGACCCGAGTCCTATACTTCTGTCATCAAATTTGTGTCGTGGAGCGCGTCATGTTGTTTTTGAGAAACTTTTTTTGCTGGTGCCTGCTCGCCGTGCCGTCGTTTGTCTACGCGGCACAGGACGCGCGCATCGATAGTTCAGAGCTGGCCGCATTGCGTCGGGTCGAGGTTGGCGAAACGATCAGTCTTGCGCACGTTCCGACCAGCGACAAAGGCTCGCGACAGGTGCAGCTCAAGCGCATCGATGTTTATGCGCCCGATGCCAAAGTCTGGGTAATAGAAGACGCCGGTCCGCGTGAAATCCCGCGCAGCAACTGGCTGTTTTTCATCGCGGATAATTCCGTCGTGAATGCCCCACGAATGAGCCTGGCGCTGGCGCAGGACGGCTCTACGGTCCAGGGCACCTTGCTTGGTGATGATGGAAATGTTTACGCAATCAGCTCGCAAAAGGAGCGCGACCGCATTCGGCTGTCCGCAGAATTCGCCGACCAGGCGCCAGACGGGAGCAAGACATCCTGGTCGTGCGCCGGATCGGTGCCGGGTGAGTCGGTGCTTGGCCTGCCAGCGGGCGAAAACAAATCTCTGGAAGGATTGAATGCGGCCAAGGGCTCGCCCGGATCGCGTTATGCGATGGTGGCGTTCGATACCGACAACGAGCTCATGAACTTGAAGTTCTCTAACAACGCGACCAATGCCAGCAACTACATCGCTGCGTTGGTAACCAACTTCAACGTGATCTACGAGCGTGACCTCGATCTCACGTTGACCCTCGGCACCGTGGTGTTGCGCCCATCGTCGACGACTGATCCCTACAGCGCGGGACCGAGTGCCGGCGGCAATGCACAAGGTTCGCAATTGAGCGAATTCACCAATTATTGGAACGCCAACCAAAGCGGAGTGCAGCGCGCGTTTGCAATAATGCTTTCTGGCAAACAGCCCACGACCAATCAATCTTCCGGCATTGCCTGGGTGCTGAATGCGGGCAGCAACTACTGCAATAGCAGCCACTACAGCTTTACCCAGGTATTCAGGTCCCCCGGCTTTGGGGCGGCCTCCGATACCTATGTGTTGTCGCACGAGTTGGGGCACAACTTTGGCGCTGACCATACCCATTGCAGCAGCGCCACTACCGGTGCACCCAGCAACAGTGGGGCCACGATCGACCAGTGCTACAACGCGGAAGGCCGCGGTTGCTATTCGGGCGCCAGCGCGTGTCCGGCAGCGTCCACCGTCAATGGCGTTCCCAATGTGCGCGGCACGCTGATGAGTTACTGCCATTTTTCACCGTCGGGTTGTGGTGTCAGCAACGTATTTGCCAATGCGCACCGCAGCTACCTGTTGCCTACCGTCCAGGCCAATGTCGGTTTTGGTTGTTTCACCACTGCCGTCAGCAATCCCAACGTGGCCCCCAACATCATCCGCCCCACATCGATTGCGGTGACCGAAGACACCGTCGCCAATCTGGGCGGTATTTCGTTCACCGATGTCGATGCCGGCGCGGGCGTTCTCAATGTGACGCTGAGTGTCCCCGCCGGCAGCGGCACGATTGCGGCGAGCGCCAGCGGCGGCGTCAGCATCGTTTCGGGTTCTGGCAGCAACAATCTGCAGGTCAGCGGCACGCTGGTGAACCTCAACACCTGGTTCGCCGCCGCTGCCAGCAATCCAGATTACACGCCCGTGGCCAATGCCAATGGCAACGTGACCTTGAGCATCCTGATCAACGACAACGGCAACTCAGGAACCGGTGGCGCGTTCAGCGATAGCGACAGCAGCACCTTGGCAATCGCGGCGGTGAACGATGCGCCGGTGAACGCGTTGCCTGGCAGTTTCACCGTGACCGAAGACTCCAGCATCAGTCTGGCCGGAATGTCGGTTGCGGACGTCGACTCCGCGGCCAACAGCGTCAGTTTCAATCTGGCGGTTTCCGCAGGGCAGGGCACGTTTACCGCAGCCAACGCGGGCGGTGTCAGCGTGTCGGGCAATGGCAGCAATGCGCTGACGCTGTCCGGCACAGTCACCAATCTGGCGAGCTATCTTGCCAATGCCAGCAACCGTCCGACCTATTCGCCAACGGCAAACAACACCAACACGGTGACCCTGACCATCACCAGTAATGATGGCGGCGCGACCGGCGGTAGCGCGCAATCGGATGTGGATACGCGCCCACTGAATTTCACTGCAGTCAACGACGGCCCGAGTGTCAGCGCACCGTCGAGTCAGGCCGTGAGTTTCACCGGCACGACACCGATTGCCGGGATCGCCGTCACCGATATCGATGCCGCCTCCAGCAACATCGATGTGGTGCTGTCGGTCAACCAGGGCGTGTTGACGGCGGCGAATAACGATGGCGTCACCGTGATCAGTGGCAACAACACGACCACGCTGACCTTGCTCGGTACCCTTGCCGACTTCACTGGCTTCTTCGGCAACCAACGCGCCAGCTTCAACCCCAACGGTAGCGGCGGAACCACCACGCTGACGATCAGCTGCGACGACAATGGCAATACCGGCAGTGGCACCAGCATGAATTGCGCACCCGATCAGATCAGTCTGCTGCAGGCCTTGTTCGGCAACGGTTTCGAGCAGCCGTAGGAGCGCACCTGGGCGCGATCAGGCGCTACCGTGTGTTCGTCGCGGCCGGGTCCGCTCCTACCGTAGGAGCGCACCTGGGCGCGAATGGCGTTACCGTGTGTTTGTCGCGGCCGGGTCCGCTCCTACGAGAATTCGCAGGCAGAATTCGTACGCTTTGATGCCAGATCTAGGCGCGAGTGGATGGTGAGCGCATCTCGGACACCATCACGATAGGGGCATGCAGACCCGTAAGCTCATTCCTGGAAACCGTTCCCTGCGAAAGGGTCGGGCCAATCTTCATGGCCAGATCTATCTGATCACAACGTGTTGCTCTGATCGGCAGCCGCGCTTTGGCGATTTCTGGGCAGCGGCCCAAGTCGCGCGCCTCAGCCACGACCCGACACTTTGGCCGCATGCACGGTTGCTGTGTTGGATGCTGATGCCGGACCACTGGCACGGCCTGGTCGAACTGCATTCGGGATCCATCTCTGACACGGTGTCGCGCTTTAAAGCCTGCACTTCAAGAGCGATCAATGCGATTGAGCGGCGACGTGGGGCACTGTGGCAGAGTGGGTTTCACGACCATGCATTGAGGGATGACGAGGATGCACTGGCCTGCGCGCGCTACGTGATTGCCAACCCGATTCGCGCGGGTTTGGTGCGATCGTGTCGGGACTGGCCGTTCTGGAACGCGGTGTGGTTGTAGGAGCGCACCTGGGCGCGAATGGCGTTACCGTGTGGGTATCGCCGCCAGTTCCGCTCCGGCGGTGGCCGCTTCAGGGCAGTTGACAGCAGTTCACCCTGGCGTTGGCTTGGGGCCACTACAATGCCCGCCCTTGTGGCTTTAGCGTGTTCCTGTGAAAGACATTATCCGTGGCCTGGTTTCCCAATCGCTTGCGGCCCTTGCGGCCAACGGCGAGCTGACTTTCCCCGCCCCGGTGCCGTTCTCGGTCGAACGCACGCGCGACAAGACGCATGGCGATTTCGCCTGCAATATAGCCATGCAGGCGGCGCGCTTTGCCGGCCGCAAGCCGCGCGAGATCGCCGAGCTCATCGTCAGGGCCATGCCAGAGCATGAAGATGTCGCCAAGCTGGCCATCGCCGGACCCGGGTTTATCAATTTCACGCTGAGCCAGGACCGCCTGACGCGTACCGTGCTGCGTGTGCTTGACGCTGGCGAGCGGTACGGTTTTGCGCCGCCTGACTCGCGCGAGTCGATCATCATCGAATACGTTTCGGCCAATCCCAACGGACCGCTGCACGTTGGTCATGGCCGCGGCGCGTCGTATGGCGCCACCCTGGCCAACTTGCTGGAGGCGGGCGGCCATCGCGTCTACCGCGAATACTATGTCAACGATGCCGGCCGTCAGATGGACATCCTCGCGGTCAGCGTCTGGCTGCGCTACCTGGAGTTGGGCAACGAGAGCGTGCGCTTCCCCGACAACGGTTACAAGGGTGATTACGTTCACGGCATCGCCCGCGACCTGCGACTGAACGTGGGGCCGAAGCTGCACCGCCAGGCGGCGGATGTCAGCCGCGATCTGCCCCCCGATTTGTCGCAAGGCGGCGACAAGGAACTGCATGTCGATGCATTGATCGCGCGCGCCAAAACCCTGCTCGGCGAGGCGAACTATCGCACTCTGTTCGAAAGCGGACTCAAGTCGATGCTCGCCGATATCAAGGACGATCTTTCCGAGTTTGGCGTCAAGTACGACAACTGGTTTTCCGAACGCTCACTCGCCACATCGGGCGCGGTAAAGCATGCGATCGAAACGCTGCAGACCAAAGGCCACATGTATGAAAAGGACGGAGCGCTGTGGTTCAGAGCCACCGAGTTTGGCGATGAGAAAGACCGCGTCGTTGTGCGCGAGAACGGTGCCACTACTTATTTCGCATCCGATATCGCCTATCTGCAAAACAAACTCGAACGCGGCTACGACAAGGCGATCTACGTCCTCGGTGCCGATCACCATGGCTATATTGCGCGTCTGAAAGCGGTGGCGAGCGGGCTCGGGCTGGATCCTTCGCGGATCGAAATTCCGCTGGTGCAATTCGCCATCCTGTACGAGGGCGGACAGCGCGTGCAGATGTCCACGCGTGCTGGCAGCTTCGTCACCCTGCGTGATTTGCGCAAAGAGGTTGGCAAGGATGCCGCGCGCTTTTTCTATGTGATGCGCAGCAACGAGCAGCATCTGGATTTCGATCTGGATCTGGCCAAGTCGCAATCGGTCGAGAATCCGGTGTACTACCTGCAGTACACGCATGCACGCATCTGTGGGCTGTTCCGCCAAGCGGTGGAGAAGGGCCTGCCCTACGACGCGGCACTTGGCCGAGCCTCGATCACCGCGTTGGTTGAACCCGCGGCAATGGAGTTGTTGCAGCGCTTGATGAACTACCCCGAAGACGTCGAGACTGCGGTCGAGAACCGTGCGCCGCACTTGATCGTTGCGGCCCTGCGTGACATCGCAGCGCTGTACAACAGCTTTTACAACGGGACCATCATGCTGGTTGAATCCGGCGCCGATCGCTGCGCGCGTCTGGCCCTGGCCGACGGTGTGCGCAAGGTTCTGGCCTCTGGATTCGAACTGCTCGGCGTCAGCGCCCCGGAGACCATGTAATGGCGACCAAGCGTGCATCCCAGGCTACGCGTTCAG
>JAWXCG010000066.1:0-13282 GCA_034440555.1 Pseudomonadota bacterium | reverse complement strand
TCGACGACGGCTGCATCAAGCGCTCGGCTATCAAACGCCCTGCGAGTTTGAGGCGGTTTGACTCTCCTAGCCGAGTGTCCGAATTATTGGGGCAACATCGGTTTCGCTCTCGATGGAAGGGTTGGACGAAGCCGCTGCGCGGAAGAATTGCATCCTAGTCCCCACGATTTATTGTGCATCCTCATCTCCGCATTCGTGGTTGTGACTTTCACGCGATGGCTACGCTCACCCTGATGGCTGGCCAAGCCCCTCAAAGAACGCCTCTAGAATCTTTCGATGGCCTGGCGGCAGGCGCGCGCAAAGCGGGTATCGTATTGGCTACACCAACGTTCGGAAGCAACCACCGATGACCCGTCGTGACGTGCTGAATCTGCTCGAACCGGGTGCCCTGCTCGGCGGGGCGTTATTTCAGAGCCTCGCAATGCAGGCGGCACAGGCTGATCGGCTGGCGCGGGGTACACGTCTAGGGGCGTTTCGGATTGTCGATGAACTCGGCCACGGTGGCATGGGTGTGGTCTATCGCGCCGAGCGCGACGACGGCGCGTATCAGCAACAGGTGGCAATCAAGTGCGTCATTGATAGCGGCAGCGTGCGCAGCACCGAGTGGTTCCGCCGTGAACGGCAGATCCTCGCCGAGCTCAAGCATCCGTACATCGCGCGGCTGCTCGATGGCGGGCACCATGCGGATGGGCGATTGTGGCTCGCGATGGAACTGATCGTAGGTCAACGCATCGATGCGCACGCGGTGACGCTAAAGCTCAATGTGGAAGCGCGGCTGCGCCTGTTCGCCGAAGTCATCGACGCGGTGCACGCGGCGCATGCGCGGCTGCTGATCCACCGCGACATCAAGCCATCGAATGTGCTGGTCGATGCCGACGGCCGCGCCAAGCTGCTCGATTTCGGTATCGCCGCGTGGATCGATGATGCTGAGGCTGCGCGTGCCTACTCCCCGAACTGGGCCAGCCCCGAGCAGCGCGCGGGCGAGCCCGTAGGGCCTGCCTCGGATCAATATCAACTGGGGCTGCTGCTTGACACCTTGCTGCGTGCGCATAGCGGCGACGATCGATCAGTCACCACGACGAGTGTACGCAACGCTGCGCATGCGCGCGGGCTCGAGCCGGAGCAGTGGATCAGCCTGCCTCGCGCAAGACGCAGCGATCTGATCGCCATTCTAAGCAAAGCAACCGATGTCACGCCCTCTGCACGCTATGGATCCGTGGCAGAGTTCGCTACTGATCTGCAACGCTGGCTCGGCTATCGGCCGGTGGCCGCACGCGGCGGCGGCCTCGGTTACACCTTTGTATGTGCATTGCGGCGGCATCCTTGGATTGCCGCTTCGGTAGCGCTGGTGTTGGTGAGCGGTATCGCGTTCACCCTGCTATTCAACTGGCGTCTATCGCAACAACGGGATATCGCCGAGCGCGAGCGTCAGCGCGCCGACCAGGAAGCGGCTGAGGCACGCGCGATCAATCGATTCTTAAACGAAGATTTATTGTCAGCCGCCGATCCGTATGGCGCGAACAATAAAGACGCGCCGATCGGTGAAGTGGTCGAACGCGCGGTGCCTCGCGTCGCGGAGCGCTTGGGTCAGCAGCCCAGAGTTGCCGGTGCGGTGTATTTGACGCTCGGCAATGTGCTGGTCAATCTGGGGCGTACCGAGCCGGCGCGCGCGGCGCTCGATCGGGCTATCGTTTTGCTGGCGCGCACCGATGGTGCCGTGTCGGAGCGCACGGTTGAGGCCCGTATTCTGCGTGCCGCGGTCGAGGAGTACGCCGGGCATTTCGATCAGAACGCAGCCCTGCTGGGTGCGCTGCGGGATAATTTGAATGTGCTGGATGCACGCGACCTGCGCGTAATGAAGGTGGATCAATACTTGGCTTGGTCGGCGTTTTTGCTGGGTCGATTTGCCGAGGCCGAAGCGGGCTATCGTGATGTGCTTTTGCGCAGTGCCGATGTCCCCGACTTTCCGGCCCTGCTACGCGCCAAGCTGTTTAACGGGCAGGGCTTGGCTTTGCTGCGCCTGAATCGCAACGAGGAAGCGCTGAGCGCGGCACAGCAGGCTCTGGCCATTTGGCAACGCGAACTGGTCGCGGACCATCCCGATATTTTGCAATCGATGTCAACACTGGGCTCTGCACTGGCGGGCGTGGAACGTCTGCACGAAGCGATCGCGCAACTTCTGCATGTGCATTCCGTCACCCGCAAGCGCTTCGGTGCGATGAGCTACGAATCCTGGGTGGTAGCGCACGAGCTAGGCGTAGTGTTGATGCGTGCCGACCGTCCAGCAATCGCGATCGCCTATTTCGAAGAGTGCGTCGCTGCAAAAGCCGCTGCACTCGGCAAGCAAAATGGCTCGACGATCAACTCGATCGCCTGGCTCGGTCTGGCCTATCTGCGTTCCGGGCGCATTGACGATGCCGAACGCAGCTTGCTGGGCGTTACTTTGCACGAGACTCAAAACGATTTCGACACCCGCATCGAGATCGGCTTGCGGCGCAATATCGCTGAGCTGCGGCTTACGCAGAATCGTGCGGGTGATGCGCTCGCACAATGCGAACGCGGCGAACAGCTTGCGCAATCCTTGCTCGATGCCAGCCATCCGTTGCGAGCCAGCATCAACGCTTGCCGCGGTATCGCATTGATCGCGCTGGGCCGCAATGTCGAAGGCCGCCCGCTGCTACGAACGGTGCAAGAACCACTGCGCGTTGCGGGCTCACAAGCAGCTGTATGGGCAGCAAAGGTGACCGCGGCATTGGTTGGTGAATCTCCATAGCGTCGAGGTCGGGCTGAGTGAAGTGCAGACCGCGCCGTCTGTGCTTTTCGCGGTGATGCAAACTCGCCTCGTGCAGGCAACGGTAATATCGAAAAGTACTGAATTTCGATGGGTTTCCAAGATCGATTTCAACGCGCTGCAAAGGTGTCGGTATAGCTGCATTGTCCCCAGCCGTGCTCAGATCGGACTAGGGACGCGCCTCACGGCACGCCTCGCGCTCAGATCCAGGCGGGCGTGATTGACGCACCGGGCTCCCACCTAGGGAAGGTCTGAATAAGTCACTACTTCGTCTTCGCCACACTGCTTATTGCTTGCCAAACCCCTAAAACCTTGCGGTTTTTCGCCCCCTGACTCAGGGGGCTATCGCGGCTCCGGACTTGTTCTGATGTTCCCTGGGGTGTTTGGCGGCAAAGCGCACGCTCGGCCATGGCTGGCTGATGCGTGCAGCAGACAACAAGTCTTTCGCGATTTGGGTCATGCCCGGCCCAGAGGTGCTGGCCTTCTGACTGCGTCGATTCAAGGTGAGTCGCCAGAGATCGACGACGTGGTGCCGGAACGCATCCAGCACCCGGAACCTGGTGGGCACCGCGTGATCGCTGAACCATCAGCGCACGACCTGGTCCAGCCAGTGCCCTTGATCGAGAATCGATCAGTGCATGCGCCGCTGGAGCAGTAACTTGATGCGCGCCAACGTCGCCCGCAGGCGATCCCGACGCGAGTGTCGCTGCAACGGGAAGCGCCCGTTCCGATCCTCTGCACAGTTGCGCGTGAAGCCGAGGAAGGTGAACGTTTCTGGTTTGCGCCCTCGACGCCGAGCACGGGCTGACTTGGCGAAGCGCCCAAACCCCTGCATCCGGGTTTTCTCCGGATGCAGCGTGAGCTTGAACTTCGTCAATCGGTCCCCCGTTGCACTGCGGAATGCTTCGGCATCGTCGCGGTACTAGAAGCCGAGCGGAATGTCACCGGCGTAACGCACCACGATCATGCGACTTTGCGCGTGGCGTTTCCGCCACTGCGGTGCCCACAGTCAAATGCATAGTGCAGATAGATGTTTGCCAAAAATGGCGAGATCACCGCACCCTGCGGCGTGCCCTCCAACGTTTTCCTTGATCGAACCGTCCTCCATGACACCGGCGCGCAGCCATTGCCGGATCAGCGGCATGAACCGAAGGTCTCCGATCCGATGCGCCACGAACCGCAACAGCCAGTCGTGATCCACCGTATCGAAGAACCGCTCGATGACGGCATCCACCACCCAATTCAGCTTCGCACGATTCATCCCGACCGAAAGCGCATCCAGCGCGTCGTGTTGGCCACGACCCGGTCGGAGTCCATACGGGAAGCCGATATCGCACCCTGTCAACACTTCGGCGCTCACCTCGCGATGGCCAACTCACGACTTGGGGACATTCATGGAGCGTTACTCCTTTGATGTCAGGGACAATCACCCTTTGCGCTTCACCGGTTTCGTCGGCGCACCTATTCGAAGCTGCTCGCAAATAGTTGTGGCTGCGCCGTGCCAAATATCAGATGCACGCCACCGCGCGTTTCGGTCAGCACCCTTTCGCCCGGAACGCCGACAGCGAGGTCATCGACGCCATCGCCGTTCCAATCGCCCACCGCCAGCGCGCTACCAAAAAAATCGTCGCTTTCGCCGCTGTCCAGCAAGCCGCCGACACCTTGCTGAAGTCGCTGCGGGTTGCTGGTGGTAAGCCCCGCAGCGGATCCACTGAGGATCAACACATTGCCAGTGGTCGCAGAAAGACTTTGTATGCCAGGCAAGCCCAACGCCAGATCGTCAAATCCATCGCGATTGAAATCGCCGACGGCGAGCGCTTGTACGGAAGTAAATTCAACGCCGGGCAGCAGCTGCGAAGGAATGGTCGACGCCAAGACAAAGGTCGTGCCGATGAGTTTGCGCACCGTGAGTACGGGCCCGAACATGGATTCTTGCTGCACGTGCTCCAACCTGCCATCGCCATCGAAATCACCGGTCGCCATCAACTCGCCCGCTGCCGGAATCCGTTGCTCATGTTGATCCAGGCTACCAAGGCCACCGCTGATCAAACTGACCTCATTGGCACCACTGCCACGCAACGCCACCAGCGATGCGCCAACACTTGCCAACATCTGGCTGCCCCAGCGGTGATTGGAACTGGCGGGATTGCCGACGAGGTTGCGAATATCGGCGAGCAAATCATCGGCTGCCAAAAACAGCGTGCCCGATAGGATAAGGGCATGACTGGTCACGATGCCGACATTGGGGCTGAAGGCAGGCCCAGGTCCGTTGCGCCCAGAGCGCCCGACGTATAGTCGTCTGAAAATTGCTCCGTCCTTAGCGACAAGACTCGAACCCGTGGTTTCATTTGCAACGGTGCCATCGATCGTGCCTTCGCGAGCGGTACCGAGCACCAGCGCGGCGTCGCCCAGAAACCCCTGGACGGCGCCTGCGTTGCTGAGGCCACCAATGTCTTCGCCCGGCACGCCTACAAACAGATCTTCGCAGCCATCACCGCTCAGATCGAAAATGGTTGCGCTGGCGCCGAATCGATCACCTGCTTCAACAGCACCCGGCACGCCGACGACGCCTTGGTGCCATTCAAAACTGCTGCCGCCCTGTGGCGCGTTCTGGTTTCTGGTGGGAATCACGGTGACGACACCACCGGCAATATTGGAACCACTCACATTCACCGTCGAGCCCGGCTGCAGCACCACCAGATCGTCGCGGCCATCACAATCCAGATCGCCAGCGACCATGCCGTCGAGCCCGAATGTGCCATCCGGTGCGCCTTTCAAAAGATTTTCGCCAACGACCAAGAAACGATCACCTGCCCCGCTCAGCTGCGCCTGCGCATTACCCATCAAGAGCATGGCCGCAGCGCCGATGCTGATCCAACCCGTGCCGATCCATTTGCAAAAAGTGTTCATAGGATTTCCGGTTTCGTAATGCGTGTCTGGATCAGGGAATGCTGAAGCTGGCGCTGGCGGTCGCGTTGCCGCCACTGGCAGAGCCGAATGCCGATTTGAAAGTGTTGAGCGATGCGCTGATCGTGATCGGGCCGGAAGCGCCCGAGCCGATCAGCAAGCATTCGCCCGTGCTTTGCAATGCGGTGTTGGTGGGCTCAAGATTCAGTGCGCGGCTGTGGCCGCGGTCATCACTGACGTTGATCGCGCCCTTGGGCGGGAACGCGCCGCCTGCGGCAAGCGCATTGGCGCGGACACGCAAGGAGGCCTGCGCGCCGGATTCGAAGCCGTTGCAGAACAGGCCATCGCTATTCGTGCAAGCCGATAGCGTCGGGTTTTCGATGCCCAGTGTGTTGGGCGAAAACGAGAACTCGCTGGTATTGCCATCAGCATCGGTTGCCGTCGCGACGATCACCTCGCCCAACACGATCGGCGGGTTGGGCTGGGTCAGGATCACCGACTTGCTCAGCTGTGCGTCGGCGGCGGTGTAGCTCTGCGCACCCAGAAACTCGGCGCCTTCATCACCGCTGGCGCGGAAAAATTCGACACGCAACGGATAGACCGAATTGGTGATCGCTGAATCGACCCGATAACTCACCATCACTTCTCCAACCGTGACGCTCAATAGATCGATCTCGGGGAAATTCTGGCCATTGTTCGGCGGGTTGTCCGGATCACCCGGATCATTTGCCCGGCGCCCACCTGCACTGCCGTTGTCACCCGCGCCGCCGGCAATGCCGAGCTGCCCATTGTCGAAAAAGCGATTGCCCAGAACCGAGCCGCGTATATTGCGCGTGGCAACACCTTGCTTGTTGTTGAACGCAATCAGATTGCCCTCGCCCGCCAGGGTGCCGCCCATCAAAGCGGGTTGCGATGCACCGCTTCCTTGCGAAAGCTCAATACCGAAGTTGCCATTGCCGACCGCGAGTGACCCGGTGACATCGGTGCCAATGAAGTTGCCGCGTATGCGAGTGCCATTCGTTGGCTCGGAGCCACCGACCGAGATGCCCGACAAGGTATTGCCAGAGATAGTGTTGCGACTGGCCACATCGACGCCGCCAACCAGCTGAAAAAAGCCCTGCCCGCCTGCAAGCAAGATGCCGGTTGCGTTGGCGAGCGCTGCGTTACCGGCGGCATTGGTGCCAATCAGATTGCCGAGGATGCGGTGATTCACACCGGCCGCCACAATACCCTGGTTGAGATTGCCGCTGATCACATTGCGCTGCGCCGGCAACAATCCGCCGACGCGGCCATCCTGGCTGCGATCACCGCCGAAGGGGTTGCCGCCGAAGGCGACACCACTCGCGTTGGGAACGGCGATGTTGCCGGTGACATCGGTGCCAATGAAGCAGCCCTCAACCGTGCCAACAACGGTCGCGCGCCCGGCAAAATCGATGGCGGAAACACCAAGGAACCCGTTGATCACCATCCCGCGCACGGTGCCGCCGGTGGTGAAGTAACCGATGCCGCGTGAACAACTCACGCAGGCGCTGCCGCTCAGCACGATCTTCAGCTGGGCGTTGCTTCCGCCCTGATCCGGGGTATTGGTGTTGGGCTGCGCGCCAGGCTGGGTATAGCCGTCAAAAATTAAATCGCCGGTAAAGATCTCTGTCAGCGCGCTGGTGGGCGCGATTTGGCAGACACCGGTCGCTGGCACGCAGCCCGGCTCGCTGGTCGGAATATTGAATGCGATGGTGTCGGCGATCGCCGTGCCATTCGCATTGTTGATCGCGCCGCGCAACGAACAATCACCCGGCGCTGCGGTACACAGGTTGAAGTTGGCGTCCGATGTGGTATCCACCGTCAGCGTCGCGGCATCCAGCGCACCGCAGAGAAAAAGCAGGGAGAGCAAGCGCACGCGCACGTCGGTTCCTTTGGAGAGTGACATAAGCAGAAACACGGGATTACCCAAGAATCCGCCAGCTGTCGGTAAACCCGCTATTCGAATCCACTGACGAACAGCACATCCAGATTGGGCACATCCAGCCGCCAAAGCTCGCTGCCGGTTACCCCATCGTCGGCGCGGAAAAACACCGTATTGCCGGAGGCGAGCAATTCGTCGGGCGCACTGCCGGCGGCACCCGGTGCGATGTCGTAGCCGTCTACGTTGAGCAATTGCCCGTTGAACAACGCGCGGATTTCTTCGCCGTCTTCGGGAAAGAACCTGGCTGCGCTGAAAACCACCGCCCCGTTATCGATCACTACACCCCTTTGCGCAGGGCCGAGAAAAATATTGACGGAATCGTAGGCACAGTGCGTTCCGGCGAGCGTGCCATCGGACTCGAAGACGCTGCACAATGGCTCGGTTGAGGACTGTGCAGCGAAGTACAGTTTGTTGCCGAAGAAGCCGAAGATGCGCGCAGAAAAACTGTCGGCAAATGCACTGCCGCTGCCGACGAACAGATCGCGCACCAGGCGCGTACCGGCCACCGTACCGTTGGTGACATACAATTCGCGCCCGCTGAGCGGATCGAACGCAGTGAAGTAGATCAGATTGCCGACCCGCGTCAGACCACCGGGATCGCTGCCCTCGGCGCCGGGGTGGATATCGGTCAGCCGTTGCGTGCCTTGCGCGGTGCCGGTGGATACCCAGAGTTCGTTGCCAAAAATACCATCGTTGGCCTGAAACACCGCGCGGTCGGTGAGCGCCACCAGATCGCTGCCGAAAGCCGAACCGGCCGAGCCGGTGCGAATGTCGGCCACCAGGCTGGCTTGATCGGCGGCGTTCAATGCGTAGAGTTCAGTGCCGAGGCCGTTGGGGCTGGCGAAGAACAGTATCTTGTCGGCAAATCCACTGATCGGGCGTCGTCCAGCGAAACAGAAATCGTCAATACCTCGAACCGTATCGGTGGAGAAGTCCGTTACCGGCTGTGTGTTCGCGGCGCTGCCATCGCTTCGGTACAGCTCCACATCAAAGAAGCTGAGTCCGCGGGCAATGAAGTAAGCCGCTCCGTTGCGTTCAACCACGCATCCCGGATCACGAATCTCCGGTTGGAGTCCGGGGATCAAGGAGGTGCCCGCGGCGGTAGCGTCGCTTTGGATCAGGCCCGAGGACGATCGAAACCACAGCTTGCTGAAATGCGTGACACGGTCGGTTTCGCTGAAGTTGCCCAATGCTTCTGGGCTTGAAGGACCATTTGCCAACAGGCTGAATGTGCCGGCAGTTTGGCCAGGAATGAAGGCGTTGAACATCAGGCGGTTGTTGAAGGCCGCAATCGGTGCAGCGAAGCTATCGCCCACGTCGCCAATCAGGTTGCCCAGCGCGACGGTGCTGCCGATCGTGCCCTGCGTAAAGAACGGCTCACTGCTGCTGAAGAAAATTTGCGGATCAAATCCAATCAGCGCACTGATGCCTGTGGTCGGCAAGATCCGAAACACCCTGCCGGTGCCCTGAATCGCCGACCCCGATATCTCGACCGTGCCCGCATTGCTGCCATCGCTGATCCATACAAGATCATTGAACCCAAGCAGCATGCGAGCGTTGTTGGCGCTGGCTGTCGCTACTTGATTCTCGATTCCGGTGACGCCGCTGACCAGCTCCTTCAACAGGCCAGTGCCTGCGGTGCTGCCGTCGCTGCTGAACAGTTCACGTCCATTGGTGGCGGTGACACCGGTAAACAGCAACTGATTGCCGATGCTGACCAGGTTTTGCGCGTCGACCGAGGCGCTGCTCAGGTTGCTGGTGCCCGCCAAGGTGCCATCGCTGATCGCCAGCAACTGGGCGGATGAGCTGCCGCTGGTAAAGAACAAACGCGTTAGCGCAACGTTGACAGTAATGTTCCTGATGGCCTGCGCGGTGCGCAGTTTGACGGCGCTGATGGTGGTGCCTTGAGTAGCCCAAAGCTCAGTGCTACTGGTGGTGCGGTCAAACAATAAAAGATAGGTGTTGCTGGCGAGCGACGTCAAGCTGCCGAACACGAAGCGCTGTGCATTGGTGTTGAACCCCGCCAAAACGCTGGCGCCAGTCGGCGGTGCGGTGGTGGAGCTGTAGTTCAACACGTACAATTCACTACCCACATTGGGCGTGTTTGCAATCATCCCCAGGCCCATAGTGTTGAGCCCGGTGAAGCTGCTCGGGCTGGAGGACGCCGCACCGGGCACCAGATCCAGTTCGAGTGCCACTGTCGGCGTACCGCTTGCGTTCAAACGCCAGAATTCACGCCCTTCTGCCTGCCGGGTCGCAATAAAAAAAGTGCGCGTTGCCACGCTGGCGCCAACGCGAAACGACTTGCGCGCCATGAGCGCAGGGTCAGATCCCGGTGCACCGGGATTGATATCGGCAACGAGTGCCGGTGCCCCCGCGCCCACCGCATAACGCCAGAGCTCACGGCCAAGGCGACCATCATCGGCTGAGAAAAATAAATTGCTGCCTTCGACATAGAAACCCGACGGCGTGCTGGAACAGCGACCCGGACAGATATCGCCGAAGCGCTGCGTGTTCAGCGCCGTACCATCGGTGGTCCACAATTCAGAACCTGCATCACGGGTTGTGGCTACGAAGAAAGTACGGCCATCGAAAAATACGGCGGCCTCTCGCAGACTGCCCGAAGCAGAAGAATTGGGGCCGGTATTCAAATCAGCAAACGGCGTGACCGTGCCCTGGGCGCTGGCCGTCGTGCCGCCGATGCTGAGCAGGATGATTTGGAAAAATACTGATATCTGTCGGTACATGGCGGTTCCCTGATCGAGTTGCATGGTGTGGAACCCGCAATCCCATTCAATTCCGCCAAGGGAACCTCTGAACAAGTCCGGAGCCGCAGCAGCCCCCTGAGTCAGGGGGCGATAGACCGCAGGTTTTTAGCGGTCTGGCAAGCCCTACGCTGTGTAGCGAAGTCGAAGTGGTGACTTGTTCAGGCCATCCCAAGTAAGTGGCAGCGCGTTTGGTCTACACACTGTTTTAAGCGCTTGGCGGGTCTTCACACCATTGCGGTTTTAGTCATACACCGCTCAGCACCGACGCGGGCATCACGCACACCACCACAGGAATTCACCATGCCTCGTTGCTTGCTCATGCTCGGCCTGCTTTTCGGTGCATCACTGCACGCGCAAACCCTGAGCGTTTCGCAAACCGCTGCCCATGCCTGTTCTGTCCATGCGGGCGCCGTGCGCTGCTGGGGCACGCAGCCCAATGGCGGGCTTGGCAATGTGTTGGATGAGGCCAATAAGCAAGTCGAAGTCACCGGCATCAGCAATGCCATCGCTGTGGGCGTCGGCAACAGCCACAGCTGCGCATTGATCAGCGGCGGCACGATGCGCTGCTGGGGCCGCGGCAGTGAGGGTCAGTTGGGCAATGGCGCCAACCCGGTGGTTCAGCGTACACCGGTGAATGTGACCGGGCTGGCAGGCGCAGTGAGTGCCATCGCCGTGGCCGACTTCACGACCTGTGCGCAGATCAGTGGCGGTAGTGTGCAGTGCTTTGGCTTCGATGGCTCGGGCGAATTGGGTAATGATGCGGCACTGACCGCCAGCAATGTGCCAGTGACTGTGGCGGGTATCAGCACCGCACAGGAAATCAGCGCAGGTTCCCGGCATTTCTGTGTGCGGCTGGGCGATGCCACGGCACGTTGCTGGGGCAGCAATAGCGCCGGGCAGTTGGGTGATAATTCGATCCCCTCGCGCAGCACGCCAGTGGCGGTGTCGGGCCTGAGCGGCAACAGTGCCATCAGCGCCGCACAGTTTCATACCTGTGCGACCACTGTGTCTGGAACCAAATGCTGGGGCAACAATATATTCGGTCAGCTCGGAACCGGCGACTTCACGCCCAGCGCAACGCCAGTAGCGGTGAGCGCAGTCAACGGCGCGATCACGCGCTTGAGCGCAGGCGGCCGCCATACCTGCGCGCAAACCAGCACCACGACGATCACCTGCTTTGGTCGCAATTTCGACGGGCAACTAAGTCAGTCGAACAATTCCGGGTTCAGCCCCAACGGGCTGGTCATGCAAGGTCTTCCTGGATTAGCGATCACTGACCTCAGCACTGGCACAGCCAGCACTTGTGTGCGCTTTGCCGAGGAGGACATTCGCTGTGTGGGTTCCGGATCATTCGGACAACTCGGTGATGGCATCGTGCGGCGTTGGAAATCACCGGTGCCCGCGAGCTACGATCCCAGCGCCAAACTTTCACTCGGCGCGCAGCGCACCTGCTCGAAGATTGGCAGTGGACAACCGCAATACCTGGGCTTTAATGGCTTTGGTGGCTTAGGCGATGGCAGCACCGAGCGACGTCTGAGCCTGGTCACAGTGAGCGGTTCGTCGCCAAGCGCAAACAGCGTATTGACCAGCAGCGAATCGCAGACTTGCCTGTTCAACAATGGTTTGAATGCGCTTTTCACCCGTTGCTGGGGCCGCAATGACACTCGGCAACTCGGCCTTTCGACCAATGGCGACCAACTGAGCGCAGTGCAGGCTCCAGAATTTACCGATGCGCGCCTGATCGCCGAGATCAGCTTTGGCACTTTCTTCGGTTGCGCCATATTCGTAGACATCGACCCCGGCATCCCAAAGACTGTGCGCTGCTGGGGAAGTAATGCACAGGGGCAGCTGGGCGATGGCACTACAGTCGACAAGTTCGCCAACCAGTCCATCGATATCATCGGTTTGAATGACCCAAGACAAGGGCGGTCGCAGATTTGAAGTGCAACACCTTGACGAATCGTCGAGGGTCACAGCATGGACTCATACTAACACTTGTCGTTAGCGGAACGGGTAGAACTGAAAATTGGGCTGGCAAAGAGCGAAGGACTCAGGCACCTTGCCCGATGTCTTGGGCGTGATGCGCCAACACCAGCAGGCCGATTGCGAACCCGGTTGCTATCACATAAATTCGCTCATCTCCGACTGCTTGACGCCACGCGGTACGGGCTATTTCTACCAGAGTGGAGCACCGGACTTCAGCGGCCGCACGCTGGTTTCCTTGCTCAGCCGGCTGCTGCCATGATGGGCGATGAAACTATTCTCCGAACTTGAACTCGCGCCCAGCCTGGCGCAAGGGCTTGACGCCCAGGGCTATGTACAGATGACGCCAGTGCAGGCGCAAGGCTTGCCAACAATTCTGGCCGGTGGCGACCTGATCGCGCAGGCGCCGACGGGGAGCGGCAAGACCGCAGCTTTCGGGCTGGGGCTGTTGCAGCGTGTGGACACTGCGCTGATTCGGGTGCAAGCGCTGGTGCTGTGCCCAACGCGCGAGTTGGCCGATCAAGTCGCCAAGGAAATTCGCCGTTTGGCGACCGGCCTGCCCAACCTCAAGGTGCTGATACTGACCGGCGGCGTGTCCTTGCGCCCGCAGCTGGCCTCGCTGGTGCACGATCCGCATGTAGTGGTTGGCACTCCAGGGCGGGTACAGGAACTGCTGCGCAAGCAGGCTTTGCACTTGGGCGGTGTGCGCACGTTTGTTCTGGACGAGGCCGACCGCATGCTGGATATGGGCTTCGAGGAAGCCATCCGCGAAATCGCCGGCAAGGTGAACAAGGCGAGACAGACCCTGTTGTTTTCGGCGACGTATCCGCCGGCGATTCGCGAAATCGCGCGTAGCCTGATGCGTGATCC
>JAWXCG010000065.1:0-3032 GCA_034440555.1 Pseudomonadota bacterium | reverse complement strand
CCTCGTTACCGCGATGGCCGTGGACAACGTGGATGGCAGCCGGTTTGAGCGCGCGAGCGGCTTCCAATACATGCTGCAACAGAGGTTTTCCGGCAAGTCGATGCAACACCTTGGGCAGGAGGGAGCGCATGCGCTTGCCTTCTCCAGCGGCGAGAATGATTACATGCAAAGGGGCGCTGAGTGCCATGCAATAGCCTTGAATCGTCGAGGGCGCAAATGGCGCCAAAGTTTGATTTCTCAAATACGGGTTTAAGCCGAAACAATTTCATCCGTACCATTTTGACAGATTGAGTTTGGGCCGTCCGACCAGGGAACCTCTGAACAAGTCCGGAGCCGCGATAGCCCCCTGAGTCAGGGGGCGAAAAACCGCGGGTTGACCAGCTCCGCTGTTGAGAGCGGGGAGTTTGGCAAGCAATAAGCAGTGTGGCGAAGACGAAGTGGTGACTTGTTCAGACGTTCCCTAAGGGCAGTTCGCGTGGAATTGGTCAGAGATCTGCATGGTAATGGGGGCACGGGCGAAGTTGCGCGTGTTGGTGTGTCGGCACCAGGGCGTACATTGGCAACGGGTTTCGCATTCGTAGGCTGTGGAAGCCGGAAACACATAGCGAGCCAATCCGGACCCGGTCGCTACCCTCCGGACAATCCCTTTGCACCTGTTGCGGGACGAACACGGGTAAAGATGCCGCCTTCGCGAGTGAAAAGTGAATATCTTCCCGCTAGGATGAGGCTCACCATGACCTTCCCGCGCGAGTTGCACCGAAAGCCGCACATAGATACCGACCTGCTGACCCGTCTGATGGCTTGCGACACCATCGAGACGCTGACCAGCGAGGTGCAGGGCGCTTCTCATCGCCTTGGATTCGAGCACTGGATTTACGGCGCACTGATGCCGGTAACGCCGACTCGCGCAGAAGAGTTCGTCATCAACGGATATCCTGATGAATGGCGAAAACATTACCTGGAGTCGGGTTATACAATGGCCGATCCAACCGTTACTTACGCCCGCGGCCACGTGATTCCTTCATTGTGGGACGATCTTGCATCGCGCAATTATCGAGGCGTCAATTCGGATCAAGCCAAGCTTATATTTACTGAAGCGCGCTCGTTTGGACTGGCCAAAGGGCTGAGCGTGCCGCTGCATGGATTGGGCTGTCTGTTCGGGATCATGTCGTATGCGGCCAGCGACCCCAAGCATCCGATTCTGGAATCAACCATTCACGCCGAGGCGGTGCTGCTGGCAACTTATGTGCACCAAGCCGCTTCGCTGCTGATCAATCGTGGCGCCAGTGAAAAAATCAGGCCACTGACGCCGCGCGAGCGCGAATGTTTGAAGTGGGCGGCGGAAGGAAAGAGCGGTTGGGAGATAGCTCACGTGCTAAAAATCTCTGAAAGAACAACGGTGTTCCACCTGATGAACGCCTGCCAGAAACTGGGCGTGACCAACCGCCAGCAAGCGGTCGCGAAGGCGCTGGTGCTGGGTTTGCTGGAAATCTGATTGGCTGTCTAGCTGTAAGATTCGACAGCTGTAAAATCTTACAGGTATCGCGTTTGATTGCATCCACGTTCATTGGGAACGTAGGAGCCACCAAATGCACGAGATCATCATCGGACGTCCCAGCTGGCGGAACATTTCCGCCCCGTTGCTGGACAGTATGTATGGCCTGCGCCATGAGATGTTCAGCGAACGTCTGAACTGGGACGTGGAGACCCGTAACGGCAAAGAGAAAGACTGGTTCGATCGTCTCGAGCCAACCTATGTCGTCGCCCGCCATTCGCAGGACACCAGTCGCGCCACTGGCAGTTGGCGACTGCTGCCGACCACCGGCCCATACATGCTCAAAGACGTGTTTCCTGAGTTGCTGCATGGGCACGCCGCGCCGCAGGACCCGTGCATATGGGAGGCCAGTCGCTTCGCGGTTTCCAAGCACGATGAAGGCGCCGCCTTTGGAATGAACGAAACGCCCATCTCGATGATTCGCGAAATGCTGCGTTTCGTGCGTCGCAATGGGGTGCATGAGATCGTCACTGTGACCAGCGTTGGCGTCGAGCGACTGATCCGCAACCTGGGTTTGAAGACAGAACGATTTGGGCCCGCACTGCAAATCGGCAATGTGCGCACGGTCGCTCTGCGAGTGCCCATGGACGACGCCGCCGAGCGGGTGCTGTGGGGCTCGCTGGAACACGAATCAGTCCGCGAAGCGGCATAACAGTTTTGGCGCGGCAGCGGGCGAAGGCTCTTGGAATCCACCCCGGCACTTCCGACCTCGCCATTCCCGCTGTCGCGCCAGTTTCATTGCTTGTGGTTTCTCCGACCGGTCGGCGCATGCGCCGACACTGAAGGGCGTTCAACAATCGGAGGTGGTCAGATGAAGTCAAAGCGAGTGGCAATCGCCTGGTTGGGTGTCCCCGATCGTATTCTCGGGGTGATGCGCCTGGTGTTGGAGCGTGCTTCGGGGCGCCCAGGCATCCAGTATGTTCTATTGGATGCGGGTGGTGAAACCGATGCATTGGTGATTGTGCTCGGCAATGGACTGGGCGCTCCGGATCCGGCGCGCTGGGGCCCTTCCGTCGTCGCCATGATTCCGCTCGCGAAGCTCATTGACGGCAGGAGTCAGCTGCGCGCTGGCGATGCCAGTCCTTCGGCTTTCTCCGGAATGATCAGCTCGCTCGATCAGATCTGCGTGCACTACTTCGACAATGAAGCGGAAACTTTTCGGCCGGAGAAACCTGGCGTCGCTGAACGCGAAGCGACGGCGTGAGCAAGGGCTGTCCGTGCCGGTTAAATGCAATTGCCCAGTGAAGCGTGCAGCGGGTGGCGGCAAGTTTATTCAGACTTGATGGTCATTCCGAACAACTGTATGGTCCGCAGCGCGGGTCGTAGCGTTCGGGACCCCTCAGTGTTTCAAGTTCTTGCGCAGTCGCTCTAACGCCTGCAGTTGTGCCATCGCCTGCGCCAGCTGCGCCTGTGCCTCGGCAATTTCAATGGCGTCGGTCCGATTCAACAAGAGCTTTTCGGCTGCTTCCTTGGCCTG
>JAWXCG010000064.1:0-7941 GCA_034440555.1 Pseudomonadota bacterium | reverse complement strand
TATTTCTTCTTGCTGGCGCGCGGCTTGGCTGTTTGAGCGAGCCCTGCCTCGTAGCGTTCGATGTACAGCTTCGCCGGGATGCGGCGAATTGCCTCGCCGATCACATCCAGGGCGAGCTCTTCAATCTTCTTGAAGCGCACGCAACTCTTACCCATATCGAGCTTTTTGCCTGCCTTCGTCCATGCTTCGCGGAACCAGCGCGCCTCCGCGGTTTCGCCATCTGCATCCGCGGTGCAGCCGCAGTAGACACCCATCAAGTACAGCGACATGTAGTTCTTCTGCGAAGCAAGCGCCGCGAAGGGCAGTGGTTGCTTGGGATCGCAGTGATAGCCCGCGGCAAACAGTCGGTGCGGCACGTAGTAACCGATCATTCCGTACTGCATACCCTCCTCGTAGCCCTTGTCGAGATTGGCGCGGATGGTGTGGCGCACCACTTCGATCGAGCCACGACGCTCTGGAGCCAATCCCATAAGGTAATCGGCAACGGTGCTGGCTTTGGGCTGCATGGCAGGTTTCTCCCGGGGCTAGAACCAAGCTTATCGTGCGCGCGATGCGGATGCTTAAAGCGGTTCCGAAAACTCTCACTTGGCTCCCGGCGCGAGTAAACTTGCGGCCTTCGCCGGGAACAACCTGCACCTATGATGGATTGGTCTCCTCCATCTCCACGTCAACCGCCACATTGGCTGACCGGCTTTTTGCTGCTGGTCACACTGCTCGGCAGCATCTGGTTCGTCAGCTTTGTCAGCAACTACGGTGAGGGGCTGGAGCGCGATCACGTGCAACTACTGGCAACTACGGCAGCCGCCTCGTTGCGCGCCGAAGAGGTGGATGCACTGCGCGGCGAGCCGGCCGACACCACCAGCGCGGCATTCGGCGCAGTGCGTGCGCAGCTCAAGCGCATTCACATGGTCAATCCGGACTATCGCTTTGTCTATCTGATGCGGCCAAACGCTGCTGGAAAATTGGTCTTCCTGGCAGACGCCGAGCCCGAGGAGTCTGCAGACTATTCTGCGCCCGGCGATGTCTACGATGGACCCGAGCAAAGCATTCTGCAGGTTTATCGTTCCGGGACAGCCGCCATGGAAGCGCCGTCACGCGATCGTTGGGGCTACTGGGTAACGGGGCTGGCAACGGTTCGCCATCCGCACAGCGGCGAAGTGCTCGCGGTGCTCGGCGTCGACATGAACGCTGATGACTGGCTGGCCGGCAAGGCGCGCTATCGTAATTTCGCAATCACCATTTCTGCTTTGGCGTTGACTCTGGTAGTGATTTTTTTAATCGGTACCACCATGCAGCAACGCTCACGTCGGCAGATCGAGGCGATCAATGCACGTCTGGCGCATGAGCTGACCGAGCTGGCACGTGCGCAGAAGGATCTGCGCCTGGCCGATGTGGTGGTGCGCAACACCGCGGAAGGGGTGATGGTGCTGGGTGCTGATCTGCGCATCCAGTCGGTCAATCCGGCATTCGAGCGCATCACCGGATTCTCGCAGGCCGAAGTCCGTGGGCAGAACCCGCGATTGCTGGGCGGTCCCGATCACGATCGGCCGGGATTCATCGAGCGCATGCATGCCGAATTGCAGTTGCACGGCAAGTGGGAAGGCACGCTGCCAGCCCAACGTCGCGATGGCGAAAACTACCCGCAGGAAACCACAGTCAATGTTGTGCGCGACGCACGCGGCGAACTGCAGCACTATGCCGTAGTGTTCCGTGACGCCACGCAGCAGAAAAAACTGGAAGATCGCCTGCGCATGCTGTCGGCCACCGATGGCCTGACGCAGATACCCAACCGTCGGCTATTTGACGAAACACTGCAGCGCGAATGGAACCGCGCTCTGCGCGATGCGGCACCGTTGTCGCTGATCCTCGCCGACATCGATCATTTCAAACACTTCAACGATCGCTACGGCCATGTCGCTGGCGACGAGTGTCTCAAGCAGGTGGCGGCGGCAATTCGCGACAGTCTCCATCGCGGCGGCGATTTTGTAGCGCGCTACGGAGGTGAGGAGTTCGCGGTAATTTTGCCGATGACAGATACCAGGCATGCGACCGACGTCGCCGAAAAGATTCGCGCGGCGGTGACGGCACTGGGTATTGCACATGCCGACAATACCGCCACCACCTTAGTGAGCATCAGTCTAGGCGTTGCCAGCACCGTCCCGGACCACCCCGGCGACGGGGTCAGCCTGCTGCAAATGGCAGATCGAGCGCTGTACCTTGCCAAAGATGGTGGACGCAATCGTGTGGTGGCGGAGTAGTTGCATCGCCCCAACTCGGAATCTCGTGGCAATCTGGCTCATTTGATTCACCATGCGAACGCAAGCGTTCAAGGACGGGTCAACGACCTCAACGCGAACTGAAGAATTTCCGCTGCCACGCTGGACAATTTTCCGGCACTGACTTTCCTGCGCTGCCCCGGCTGTCGTCATGGCACTGGTGCCCGATTCGTCACGTCAAACTGGGTGCTCTTGCCATTTGGGAACCTCTGAATAAGTCACCAGATCGACTTCGACGTACAGCTGAGTGCTTGCCCCACTCCAGGAAAACCTGCGGTTGACCAGCTCCGCTGTTGAGAGCGGCGGTTTGGCAAGCAATAAGCATTGTGGCGAAGACGAAGTGGTGACTTATTCAGACCTTCACTAAGTACTCGCCTGGGCTTCAGTCAGCAACCAGGCGCGAAGGCTTTGTACGCCGGGGTGTCGTTCTGACCTCGGTGGCTGTACAAACCAGTGCGCGTATTCGGCGTGCAGGCGCTTCGGTGTGATTTGAATCAGACGTCCACTGTTGATAAGCGGGCGCGCCATGGTCATGCGGCCGAGACTGTGGCGACTTTTGCTTCGAAGTCAACGAGCTGATTGCCGAGGGTGACAAGGTTATGCACGCTGGGTGCAGCGCGGCTGCCATCTGGCAACGATCGACGGCTATCGGCCGACGCGCAAGGCACTGACCGAGTACGCCAGCGCGGTCTACCGTGTCGAGAACGGGCGCATCGCCGAATACTGGATCCAGATCGACCGGCTTGGCCTGCAGCGACAGCTTGAGGCCAATGCGAAAGGAGCCCAATTGGCTTCCTTCGCGTGAGTTGGCCGGAATGGGGCGCGGCGCCGGGCTGGCACTGGCCAGGTTGCGCCGCACCGCACGATGCGGCACGCTCGGCTGCTACGTCGGCAGCCAGGGTTGTGCGTATATGTTGTGGAGCCAGTTTTGAATCGCGGGATGCGCGCAGTGTTGATCATATTGGGCTTTGGTGCCCTGGCCTTCGTCGTGCTTGGCCTGACCGGATGGTGGTGGTGGTCGCAACACGGTGCGGAATTTCAAGCCAATACCATGAAGGGTATCGACCAGGGCATTGCCTTTGGCAAGCTCACCGATCAAGACGGCTGCCTGAAAGAGGGGTTCGACCGGAACCACAAGAATCCTGATGCCGTTGCGGCTCAATTCAATCTGATGTTCCTGTCCGGGTGTCTGAGCACGGCAAAGCCATCTCCTGAGTTTTGCCAAGACGTGCCTTCGCAATGGAACACCTTTGCTGCCAGTCGCTGGACAACGCAGAGATGCGTTGCCGAGGGGCTCAACGAATCCACCTGTCCGGGGATGCTGAATGCGTTGATCGGCCACTGCCAGAACGGCGTGTTTGGTCCCGCGTTCGGACAGGAGCGCGAATGGCCCAAGTTGGGCAAGCTGTACGCGCACAGCGCGGACCCACACCACGCAATGATCCGGGTGGGCCCGACTTGTCGTCGGACGCTGGTCCGCCTTTGGTGGGTTCGACTTATAGTCGGACGCTGGTCGCATCCACCCGCCACCAGGCTTTCATCGCCGCCTCAAAAATTCTTTGCGTCGCTCGCCGGGGTGCCCCGCGGCGGGATCGGCTGTGCCTGCGGATTGATGATCGGCTCGGCCTTGAGTTTGCGTTCCAGATAGTCGAGCGCGGCATCGAGCTGACGGTCGCGCCCGTTGAAGCTCTCAAATGGCAGGTTTTCCACTTCGATATCCGGACTGACCCCGCGGCCTTCGATCAGCCATTGTCCGTCGGCACGGAACTGTCCGTTTTCAGCAACGCGTGCGGCCCCGTTGTCACTCAGCCGATTGCGATCGGACAGCCAGATACCAGCGCCGGCAGTGCGCTGACCGATCAGCGGCCCCAGGTTCAGCGCTTTGATGCCAGCGGCAAACGTCTCGCCATCGGAATAGGTATACGGATCGATCAACAGCGTCAGATGGCCGCGAAAACCCTGCTGCATATTCCAGTACGGCGTCGAATCCGCGCTCTGCCAGAACGCCCAGGTGCGGCGCAGAAGCTTCTCGATCACCCAGCTATCGATGTTGCCGCCGCGATTGCGGCGCACGTCGATGATCAGGCCATCACGATCGTAGTTGGCATAAAAATCGCGCGCAAAACTGGCGATGTCGTTTGCCCCCATGGCGCGCAAGTGCAGATAGCCAATACGCCCGTTGCCGACGCGATCGACAGCCGCGCGCGTGCGCTGTACCCAATCGCTGTAACGCAACGTGGCGTCACGATCCGCGGCCACCGGCACCACTACTTGACGCAGCACGCTGGAGCCGCGACGCAGTTCCAGCAGCACTTGCTGACCGGCCTGGTTGTGCAGCATGTCGGCGACACCTGCCAAGTCGCTCAGTGCGCGTCCATTGATCGCAACGATCACATCACCTTCGCGCACATCCACGCCTGGCTGTTGCAGCGGCCCGCGTTCGTTCGGCAATTCCGTCTCGGTGCGGTAGATGTGGCGAATTTTTGCGCCCCCTGCAACACGTTCCATTTCTGCGCCCAGACTGGCGGAAACCGCGGCCTCCGCATCCTTGCGGAACTCGGCACCACGCACCTGGGAATGCAAAATGCCCAGCTCGCTGGTCATCTGGCCGAGCAGATCGTCCAGTTCACTGCGGTCGGTGACGCGCGGCAGCAACGCGGCATAGCGCGTGCGCACTGCGTTCCAGTCGACGCCGCGCATGCCAGGATCGAATGAGAAGTCACGATGCATGCGCCAGGCATCGACGAACATCTGCTGCCATTCCTGTTGCGGAGTGATCGGCAGTACCCAATCGCTCAGCCGCACCTGTTGCTTGCTGGCGTCTTCGGGTGCCTTGACGCCGACATCGACAATGAACAGGTCACCGGGACCGAGCTCCTGCCATTTCATGAACATCAGTTTTTTGGCGTCGGCCGAGAGCTGGAAATCGCGCACATCGGCGACAAAGGTTTCCGGCTTGATCGACTGATTTCCGATCAGCAACGTCTGGATGAGCGGTTTGGCGTCGACGCCGCTGCCCTGATCGAGCAGATACAGGCGTTCCTCGTCGATCGCCAGACGCGAATAATTTCCGGCGGGCATCGGCACTTCGAACAGGCGCTCGTTGATGCCTGGCCACTGGATCGCCGGCTTGGGTAGTTCGACCTTGCGATCAAATTCGATCGCGTCCTTGGCCTTCTCGATCTCATCCTTCTCTTTCTCGAAGGCATCAGCAATCAGCGACAACTCGTCGCTCGGCAAAAATGGAAATCGCTGCCCGGCTTGCAACGCGTAGGCGTACACCTTGGTGCGTCGATCGAAAATCGGGCCCATGTTGCGGTCGCCCCAGGGTGCACCCGGGGTCGCAATGAAATTGCGATTGGAAAGAAAATACAACCATCGGCCATCGCGCGAAAACGCCGGAGCGAACGATTCGTAGCGATCCGAAGTCAGCGTGTGCAGGTCGCGCCCGGCAACAGCATAAACATGCACCTGGTTGATCTGACGCACGCTGTTGGCACGCGTCAACGCTATATAGCGACTGTCCGACGACCACACCACATCGGCATAGACGTCGTCTCCGACTTTGGGGCCGGCATCGATCATGCGGTTGTCGCCATTATCCAGGTCAAGCAGCCACAGTTGACCGCGCTTGTCGTCATGCGCCAGCCACTTGCCATCGGCTGAGGGATACAACCGCCAACGATGGGTACCGCCGTCGTGGGTGAGTTGCTTGGCAGCGCCTGAGCCATCAGCGGGGAAGCGCCAGATCTCATTGTCGCCATCGATATCGCTGATCGCGAAGACCGACCGACCGTCGCTACTGATCACTGCCGCGCGTGCGCGACGCGTGTCGGCGACGGCGATTTCGCGCCGACGCAATGGGCCTGGCGCGGCCAGCACGATTTTCCCGCGCGCGGTCAGAGCCACGCTGGCGCCATCCTTGGCCAAGGCGATGTCGGTAGTGAAGGTGTTGGCGGTGCGCAGCCAACGTTGCCGACGCTGCTCGAAATCCGATACCAGATTGATCGCGATCGGTTCATCGCTGGCGCTGACGATATCGAAGCGACGCAGGTCGGAGCCGTGCTGATAGACGATTCGTCCACTACCCAACGTGGCGCCACGCACATCCAGTTCGGTGTGTCGGGTGTGTTGGCGACGGTCGCTGCCGTCGAACTGCATTGACCAGATATTGCCGATACCATCGGCGTCGCTGATGAAATACAGACGTTCAGCCCAGACCATCGGCCGCGACAGCGAGGCTTGAACATCGCCAGCCAGTCGCTCAGCCTCAGCCTTGCCGTCCAAACCGAATTTCCACATCTGCGCCATGGCGCCGCCGCGGTAGGCGCGGACGTTGTCGGTGGTCAGCTGCAGACCGAAGCGCACGCAGAACAATGTGTCGCCATTGGCGCTGAATGCCGCTTCGTGCACATCGTGCAGGGGCAGTGTGCGCTGCGCCAACGTGGCCACATCGACTGCGCGAAGCACGCGCCGACGAAATGGGCCAGAAACATTTTCCGAGGCGTACAGCACTTCGTTTTGTGGCGTCCAACCCTGTAACCAGACTCGGCCACCATCAAAACTGACGCGCTTGGGCAAGCCGCCATCGATTGGCATGACATAGGCCTCGATGGCACTGTCATAGCTGGCGCTGAAGGCGATCCAGCGACCGTCCGGTGAGATCCGTGCATCGAACTCTTCAGCGGCGTGCGTGGTCAATCGCTGCGCCGTGCCGCCGTCTGCTGGCACTCTCCACAGGTCACCCTCGGCGGTAAACACGACAGTGTTCTGGTGGATACTGGGGTAGCGGTAGTAGCCGATTTCAGCGCGCGCGTAGCCCGAAAATGTCGGCGCCACTGCGGTCGCGACGAGTAAAAGCAGCAGCTTGTTCATGCCAGCACCTCGGATCGAATCGTTCCAGCAGTCGAGGTTAGTTGAATCGCACGTCGTGCGCCCCGTGCCAAAAGCCTGCCATGGTCCAGGCAATTCATCGGGAAGGATCGATGCGGTAGCTACTTGCTCCGTCGCGCGCGACATCTGCACATCGACCTGCACATCGGTCAGCAAAATTGCGCCAGCGGCGCTGCGGCGAACCAACGTCGCTGCGGTCGGCGCGGTCGGCGCGGTCGGCGCACTCCTCAACCGAAGGCAGCGCCGACACAACGCACCGGGGATTCAGCTGTTATCGCGCAGCGCGATCGCCGAGATGCCGGTGCTCTGCAGGGTCTGCCGCGCAGCGTCGAGTTCGCGCAGATCGGCGAATGGGCCCACGCGGACGCGGAAGAAATCGGCGCCGTTCACCGTGACCGGCATGATATGCGCGCGCAGGCCGAATAGAGCCAGTTTGGCCTTGAGCGCCTCGGCGTCACCGTTGTTGCGAAACGATCCCGCCTGCAGCACAAATCGTTGCGGATTGCCGGCGGCATCGGCGGGCAGTGGCGCTGGTTGCTTCGCCCCCGATCGAATTTCCTCTTCCGGAACCACCACTTCCATCTCCGGCAGCACGCTGTAGAAGTCGTACTTGGGTTTGGCATCGGCCGGCGCAGCCGTTTGTGTCGGCTTGCCTGTGGTCACTACCGGCACCGGCTGCTGGTCGCGCAACTTGGGCGCCCAACCCTTGAGAAACACCACGCCGGCGAACCCGAGCCCGATAAGTACACCGACCAGCAGCCAGATCCACGCC
>JAWXCG010000063.1:0-19096 GCA_034440555.1 Pseudomonadota bacterium | reverse complement strand
TCGTGGAATACGACGTAGGGCGGCACGCCGTGGGCTCGGGCGACGCCCAGCCGCCAGTCTTTCAGGCGTTGGCGTAGTGATGCATCAGCCGGCGTCGCCGCAGCAACGGCAATTTTCTGCTTGCGCTCCTTGCGCGTTTGTTTGCGCAGTTCGGGCGACTCGGGATTGCGCATGCGAACTTGGCGTTGACCCTGGAATACATCGCGCGCGGCCGGGTCAAGGCACAGGCCGCCAAAGCCCTGCGGATCGGCGCGCAACAAGCCAATGCCGGTCAATGTGCGCAGCAGCGCCCGCCATGCGGCGACATCGGTACCTTTGCCCTGGCCGAAGATGGACAGGCGGTCGTGCTCGAATGACTGCACGCGCTCGCTGCTTTTTCCGATCAGGACGTCGATCAGATACTGCGCGCCAAAGCGCTGCCCGGTTCGATACACCGCGCTGAGCGCCATTTTTGCCAGATCGGTCACGTCTGTGGTCTGTGGCGGCTGCAGACAATTGTCGCAATTGCCGCAGGACGCAGCCTGCTCTCCGAAATAGCTCAGCAATTGGGCGCGCCGGCAGGTGACCGATTCGCATAGCCCAACCAGAGCGTCGAGTTTTTGCAGCGACACCCGACGGTGTGCTTCGCTGCCTTCGGAGGAATCGATGAAGTGTCGCTGTTGCACAATGTCGCTCATGCCATAGACCATCCAGGCCTCGGCGGGTGTGCCATCGCGACCAGCGCGGCCGGTCTCCTGGTAATAAGCCTCGATGCTCTTGGGCATATCCATATGTGCAACGAATCTAACGTCGGGCTTGTCGATGCCCATGCCAAAGGCGATAGTTGCCACCATGATGATCGCGTCTTCCAGCAGAAACCGGCGTTGATGATGTGCGCGTTGCTCAGCCGACATGCCTGCGTGATACGGCAAGGCGACGACGCCGTGTTCGTTGAGCAATGCCGCGATTTCATCCACGCGTTTGCGCGACAGGCAGTAGACGATGCCAGCTTCGCCCTGATGCGTGGACAGGAAAGCCAACAGTTGCTTGGTTGGACTGGTATTTTTGGTTTCGATCGAATAGCGGATGTTGGGTCGATCGAAGCTCGAGATGAACACCGGCGCAGATTCGAGATCCAACCGAACGCGGATTTCGGCGCGGGTGATCTCGTCAGCGGTCGCGGTCAGCGCAATGCGCGGCACATCCGGAAATCGTTCGTGCAGGATCGAGAGCTGGATGTACTCGGGTCGAAAGTCGTGGCCCCACTGGCTGACGCAATGTGCCTCGTCGATGGCAAACAAAGCGATCTGCGAACGCGTCAGCAAGTCCAGGCAACGCGGTGTGGTCAGTCGTTCCGGTGCGAAGTAGAGCAGGTCCAGTTCGCCGCGCAGCAAGCGCCCTTCAACCTGGGCCGTAGTCGCCGCGTCCTGGGTGGAGTTGAGAAAGGCGGCGCGCACGCCGAGTTCATGCAGCGCCGAGACCTGATCCTGCATCAGCGCAATCAGCGGCGATACGACAATGCCGCAGCCGGGCCGCAGCAGCGACGGCAATTGATAGCAGATCGATTTTCCACCGCCGGTGGGCATCAACACCAGGGCATCGCCACCGCCCATGAGATGCGCCACAATCTGCGCCTGTGCGCCGCGAAAGGCACTGAAACCAAATACACGATGCAGGGTATTGAGGGCTTCTTCCATGATGCGCTCGTCAAGGGGCGCCCAGTCTACCTTGAGGCGAGACGGTGGGACCGACGTCGCGCCGCGAGGGGCTCGCCCTGATATTCAACTAGGGAAGGTCTGAATAAGTCACCACTTCGTTTTCGCCACACTGCTTGTTGCTTGCCAAACCCCCGCTCTCGACAGCGGAGCTGGTCAACCTGCAGTTTTTCGCCCCCTGACTCGGGGGCTATCGCGGCTCCGGACTTGTTCAGAGGTTCCCTAAGCAAAAAATTTCGGCCGGTCGCCGCGTCCTGAAATAACTTCTCTGTCCTCTTCCACGCACGGTCACCACCCCCAAGGACCCACACCATGATCTACAACAGCATCCTCGAAACCATCGGCCGCACACCGATCGTGCGCATCAACCGCCTGGCGCCGGCTGGCGTTGAAATGTACGTCAAGCTCGAGGCGTTCAATCCGATGTCGTCGGTGAAGGACCGCTTGGCGCTGGGCATCATCCTCGATGCCGAGCAACGCGGCACGCTGAAGCCTGGGCAGATGGTGGTCGAGGCTACATCCGGCAACACGGGTATCGCGCTGGCGATGGTCTGCGCGGCGCGTGGATATCCGTTTGTGGCCTTCATGGTGGAGACGTTTTCGATTGAGCGCCGCAAGCTGATGCGCGCGTTGGGAGCCAAGGTGCTGCTCACGCCCGCAGCGGAGCGCGGTTCCGGCATGGTCAAGCGCGCCGAAGCGTTTGCCGCCAAGCACGGTGCCTTTCTGGCGCGCCAGTTCGACAATCCGGCAAACCCTGCCTATCACCGCAACACGACCGGCCCGGAAATCCTGCTCGACTTTGCTGGCCGTCGCCTCGACTGGTTTGTCACCGGATGGGGTACTGGTGGCACGCTGACCGGTGCCGGCGAGATGATCAAATTGGCCCGGCCGGACACGCGGATTGCGCTGACCGAGCCCGATGTCGCGCAGCTCGTCGCTGGCGGTGAATGGAAGCCGCACAAGATTCAGGGCTGGACCCCCGATTTCTTACCCTCGGTGCTGAACAAATCGGTCGCCGATCGCATCGTGCCGGTCAATGAGGTGGTCGCCCGCGATATCGCGCGTGAACTGGCAAAACAGGAAGGCATTTTCTGCGGCATCTCCGCCGGCGGCACGTTTGCTGCGGCGCTGGAAGTGGCCAAGCAGTCCAACCCCGGCGAGGTCATTCTGACCATGCTGCCGGACACGGGCGAGCGTTATCTCACAACGTTTCTGTTCGAGGGTATCAACGAGGGGTCGGACGACGAGTGGTTGGCAACGTTGGGGTAAGGCGGGATCAGAGTGCGCAGGGTTGGGGGCGAATGGCAGACTTCAACCTAAAGCGTCCGACCACAGATCGGACCCACGAAGCGCGCGGACCGCTTGCCGCAGGTCGCGCCCGCCGACAGCGTCTGACCACAGGTCGGACCCATCAGGTTGGTGCGAAGAAGGCCGCTGCAACGACCAATAGGCATACACGCTAAAGTGCACGACTTCAGTCATTGGAGTCGCCCATGCGCGCGCAAGTCCTGCTCACATTTGCAATAACGATCGCCATTGGCGCCTGCGGGCAGAAAAGCGCACCGCTATTGGTCTCAGAACCAGCGCCCAACGCGGTTACCGCCGCCGTGGATATCGTCTATCCGACTGCAAAAACCGTCGAGCAGACCGACACTTACCACGGCACCGTGGTCTTTGATCCGTATCGTTGGATGGAAGATCTTGATTCGCCGCAATTGGCGACCTGGGTCGAAGCCGAGAACCAGCTGGTCCGCGACTACCTTGCCAACGTACCGGGACGCGACAAGATCAAGTCGCGGCTCCAGGAAATCTGGAACTACGAGCGCTTCGGTATACCGAAAAAATACGGCGAAAATTACTTCTACACGCGTAACGATGGGCTGCAGAACCAGTCGCCGATCTACGTGCAAAAAGGAATCACCGGTGCGGCGCGGCTGCTGATCGATCCGAACTCGCTGGGCTCCGATGGCACCATCGCGCTGGCAGAGTGGTCGGTCAGCTCGGACGGAAAGTACTTCGCCTATTCGCTGTCGGATGGTGGCTCCGACTGGCGCACCATCAAGTTGCGCAAGGTCGACACCGGTGTCGACACCAGCGACGAGATTCGTTGGGCAAAATTCACTGAGATCAGTTGGGCCAAGGATGGCAGCGGAATCTATTACAGCGGCTTCGATGAGCCCAAGGGCGAGAATGAGTTGAAGGCCGTCAACAAATTCCAGAAGGTGTACTTCCATCGACTCGGCGAGCGACAAGACCAGGACACGCTGGTGTATGAGCGCCAGGATCAGCCCG
The DNA here is from genome assembly GCA_034440555.1 of Pseudomonadota bacterium. GTDB lineage: Bacteria > Pseudomonadota > Gammaproteobacteria > Xanthomonadales > Ahniellaceae > 0-14-3-00-62-12. The sequence continues at coordinate 15,110 of JAWXCG010000063.1, read as the reverse complement.
ACTGGGGATTTACCGCCGCGGTCAGCGACGACGGCAATTTGCTGATCATTAGTGGCTCGCAGGGCACAGATGAACGCAACCGCGTGTTTTACCAAGACCTGCGCAAAGCCGGAGCGCCAGTACAAACACTGGTTGCGGATCTCGTTGCTGCTTACCTGTTTCTCGGCAACGTTAACGACACGCTGTTTTTTCTCAGCGACGATGAGGCCGAGCTCAACCGCGTCATCGCGATTGATCTGAAAAATCCGGGCAAGGCAAATTGGAAGTCCATCGTGCCGGCAGCCGATGCGTTGTTGTCCAACGTCAGCCTGGTCAATCACCAGTTTGTCGCACTGTACCTGCGTGATGCGCTGTCCGAGGTAAAGGTATTTGATCTCAACGGCAAGATCGTGCGCGACCTGCCGATGCCGGCACTGGGAGCAGCAAGCGGATTTGAAGGGGCCATCGACGACGCCGAGACTTTTTTCAGTTTCGCCAGCTACACGTTGCCAGAAAACATCTATCGCTACGACGCCGCGAGCGGCCAGACCAGCGTGTTCCGTGCGCCAACGGTGAAGTTCCAGAGCGCCGACTACGAAACCACCAGAGTGTTCTACAACAGCAAAGACGGCACCCGCATTCCACTGTTGATCTCTTCGAAGAAGGGCGTCGTCAAGGACGGCAACAACCCGACCATCCTCTATGGCTATGGCGGGTTCAACGTGCCGGTCACGCCGCGTTTCAGCCCGAGCACGATTGCCTGGATGGAGATGGGCGGTGTTTACGCGGCCGCCAATCTGCGCGGCGGCAGCGAGTACGGCCGTCGGTGGCATGAGGGCGGGATGAAATTGAACAAGCAAAACGTGTTCGACGATTTCGCTGCTGCAGCCGAATACCTGATCGCGGCAAAATACACGCAGCCCAAGCGGCTCGCGATTTCCGGGCGTTCCAACGGAGGCCTGTTGGTCGCGGCGACAATGTTGCAGCGCCCGGAGCTGTTTGGCGCCGCGCTGCCAGCGGTGGGCGTGCTCGACATGCTGCGCTTCCGCGACTTCACCATTGGCTGGGCGTGGGAATCGGACTACGGCTCGGTGCTGAACGCGGATGAATTCCAGGCGTTGCTCGCGTACTCGCCGCTGCACAACATCAAGTCTGGCGTTGATTATCCGCCCACGTTGATCACTACAGCCGACCGCGACGACCGGGTCTACCCGGCACACAGTTTCAAGTTTGCTGCGGCGCTGCAGGCGGTCTATCCCAAGGGCAATCCGATTTTGATCCGGATCGAAACGCGCGCTGGCCATGGCGCCGGCAAGCCCACCGACAAGCAGATCGAAGAGAGTGCCGACATTTATGCGTTTTTGCGCAAAGCACTGAAAATGTAACCACCAATTTGTGGGAGCGGCGTAAGCCGCGATGCTGTTTGTCGCTGCGCAGTATTTGAAAATCGTGGCTTACGCCGCTCCTACATTGCAGACTATGCCTAATACCTTTGCCCATTTGCACCTGCACACCGAGTACTCGCTCACCGACTCGACGATCCGTATTCCGGATCTGATGTCGGCCTGCGTGCGCGCCGGTTTGCCAGCGGTTGCAATGACCGATGACAGCAATCTGTTTGCATTGGTGAAGTTCTATCGCGAGGCCGAGAAGATGGGCATCAAGCCGATCATCGGCTGCGACCTGTGGATCAGCCAGCCTGGCGAGGATGAGTTTCGCGCCACGGTGCTATGCCGCAATCGCGATGGCTACCTGCGGCTGTCGCGGCTGATTTCGGATGCATATCGCCGGCGTACGCGCACTGCACGGGTCAGCGTGCCACGCGCGGCTTTGCTCAGCCAGCACCAGGACCTGTTCGTGTTGCTCGGACCGGCTGCTGACGTCGGCCGCATCGGCGACATCGACAAAGCCGAGCGCTGTCTGCGTGACTGGCAGCTTGCCTTTGGCGATCGCCTGTATCTGGAAGCACTGCGGCTGGGCGCGCCCGACGAGGAATCCACGCTGGCGCGGACACTGCACCTCGCCGAACGCCTGGACGTGCCCGTGCTCGCCTCCAACAACGCGCGCTTCCTCAGCGCCGATGACTTCGAGGCACACGAAGCACGCGTCTGTATTGCCAGCGGTCGTGTGCTCAACGACCCGAAGCGCCCGCGTGAATACACTGCGCAGCAATACCTGAAAACGCCGTCGGAAATGCGAGCGCTGTTTGCCGACATTCCCGGCGCGTTGGAAAACACTATCGAACTGGCCAAGCGCTGCAACCTGGAGATGAGTTTCGGCAAGTATTACCTGCCTGCGTTTCCGGTGCCCAAGCAACATACGCTCGAAAGCTTTATCCGCAGCGAATCCGAAGCAGGCTTGGAGCAACGGCTGCGCACGCACAAAGCAAACACAGTGTTGGCCGCAGACTCGGTCGCCGCACCCGATGTAAACCGTCCCGATCAATCCAGCCAGTCGAGGGACCTTGCAGTTGAACACGCGCCTGTGCAAACGCCCGGCACACACCTGGGCACGCTGGGATCAGGCGGCAAAGGTTTTGCGGACAATGATTACCGCGAACGCCTGCGTATCGAACTCGATGTAATCAACAAGATGGGTTTTCCCGGCTACTTTCTAATCGTTGCTGACTTTATCAACTGGGCCAAGCGCAACGACATTCCGGTCGGCCCGGGACGCGGTTCGGGCGCTGGTTCCCTGGTCGCCTATGCGCTCGGAATCACCGATCTGGACCCGCTGCCGTACGATTTGTTGTTCGAGCGCTTTCTCAATCCCGAACGCGTCTCCATGCCCGACTTCGACATCGACTTCTGCATGGAAGGCCGTGACCGCGTGATCGAATACGTCGCCGACAAGTACGGCCGCGAGAAAGTCAGCCAGATCATCACCTACGGCACGATGGCGGCGAAGGCAGTGGTGCGTGACACCGGACGCGTGCTCGGCATGAGCTATGGGCTGGTCGATAGCATCGCCAAACTCATTCCGTTGACACTCGGCATCACTCTGGACAAGGCCGTTGCCGAAACCCCTGAGCTGCAACAGCGCATTGCCGCCGAGGAGGACGTTGCTACGCTGATCGAATTGGCCAGGAAGCTCGAAGACCTGACCCGCAACGCCGGCAAGCATGCTGGAGGCGTGGTGATTGCGCCTTCGGACCTGACTGATTTTTCGCCGCTTTATTGCGTCGATGAGGGCGAAGGCGTGGTCACCCAGTTCGACAAGGATGACGTCGAAGCCGCCGGTCTGGTGAAGTTCGACTTCCTTGGCTTGCGCACGCTGACGATCATCGACTGGGCAGTGAAAGCCATCAATGCACGGCGCGCGCGCAAGGGCGAAGCGCCGATCGAAATTACCAAGTTGACCATGTTTGATGAGGCGACATTTGCACTGCTGAAAACGCATCTGACCACCGCGGTATTCCAGCTCGAATCGCGCGGCATGAAGGATCTGGTGCGCAAGCTGCAGCCCGATACGTTTGAAGAGATCATTGCGCTGGTGGCGCTGTTCCGGCCTGGGCCATTGCAGTCAGGCATGGTCGACGACTTCATCGCACGCAAGCACGGTCGCAGTGCTGTCAGCTATCCGCATCCGCTGCTGGAGCCGATCCTCAAGCCGACCTATGGTGTGATTGTCTACCAGGAGCAGGTGATGCAAATCGCCCAGTTGCTGGCCGGGTATACGCTCGGCGGTGCGGATCTGCTGCGGCGCGCGATGGGCAAGAAAAACGCCGACGAAATGGCACAGCAACGTGCGATCTTTGAGGTTGGCGCGACCATGAATGGTGTCGACGCCGGTCAGGCGCGTGGCATCTTCGACCTGATGGAAAAATTCGCCGAGTACGGGTTCAACAAATCACATTCCGCTGCCTATGCGCTGGTCACTTACCAGACGGCATGGTTGAAGGCGCACTTCCCCGCCGAGTTCATGGCCGCGGTGATGTCATCGGATATGGACAACACCGACAAGCTGGTCGGATTTCTGGACGATGCGCGTGCGTACAAGCTTGATGTATTGCGCCCCGATGTGAACTCCAGCGGCTACAAGTTTGAGGCCCTGGACGACGGACGCATTCTTTACGGCATGGGCGCGATCAAAGGCGCCGGGACAGGCTGCGTGCGAGGCAATCGTGATGGAACGCGAACGCGGTGGCCGGTTCCGCGATCTGGCTGACCTCTGCCAGCGTGTCGATCCGGGCAAACTCAACAAACGCGTTCTCGAGGCGTTGATCCAGGCCGGGGCTTGCGACGGTTTTGGGCAGACGCGTGCGACGTTGATGAACCACGCGCCAGAAGCGATGAAGGCTGCCGATCAACAAATGCGCAACAGTGCCGCCGGCCAGGTCGATATTTTCGGCGGTTCCCAGTCCGAAGCCGCGCCAGTCAAGCTGACACAGCTGGCGGAATGGCCGCTGCTGCAAGTGCTCAACGGCGAACGCGACACGCTTGGCCATTACCTCAGCGGCCATCCGGCCGACGCGTATCAGCAATGGCTCACGCAACTGGTGAGCTGCCCGCTCGGCGAAATCGAAAACGCGTGGCGCAATGGCCAATCGCAGTTGGAACGTAATCGCGGCCGGCAGGAATTGCCGGTAATACTGGGTGGCGTGATCCCGACCGCATTGCGTCGGCGCGGCGAAAGCATGGCGTTTGCGCAGATCGAAGATGCCAGCGGACGCGTTGAAATCGCCTTGTACCGTGAGGCGCTCACCGAGTTCGCCGCGCTGCTGGTCAAAGACCAGGTGGTGGTGATCGATGGCGCACTGAGCCCGGACGAGTTCAGCGGCGGCTTCCAGGTACGCATCCGCAATGTCTGGTCGATGGCGCAGGCACTGGAGCGTTTCGCCCGCGGCGTGCGTTTGCGTGTCGACAATCCGAAGCCGGCGCTGGTCGATGAACTCGCCCGCAGTCTCAAACCGGTGTGCTTTGGGATGACGCCGGTGCGCCTGCTCTGCAACACCCCCAGCGCCCAGGTCGAGTTGCAGCTTGGCGACGATTGGCGCATTCGCGTCGTTCCCGAAGTGATCGATGTACTGGCCACATTGCCTGGCGTGCAGGGCGTGGACATATCCCTGATGCGCGCGACCAGTACTTAGACTTGCAGTGAGTCGAAGACCCGCGACCGCGCACCTTTGATTGCGTCAGAGTGCGCCTGTGTCAGGCGAAGCAGGCTTCGATTCGGCTCTTCAGCGCCTTGTCGATCTTGGCGACCACCGCCAATGCGCCCAGATTCTCTTCCAGCTGGCTGGCGCGACTCGCACCCAGGATGACCGACGATACGCGCGGATTGGTCAGGCACCAGGCGATCGCCAATTGCGCCGAACTGCAACCCAACTCAGCCGCGATTGCCTGCAACTTCTGCACACTCGCGATGCGCTGTTCCGGCTGATTGAGCACCAGTTTTTGTAACCACTGGTAGCCCTCGGTAGCCAGACGCGAATCGGTCGGTATGCCGCTGTTGTACTTGCCGGTCAACAGGCCGGAAGCCAGCGGCGACCACGTCGTGGTGCCCAGGCCAATATCGGCATAAAGCGGCGCATACTCATGCTCAACGCGCTCGCGATGCACCAGGCTGTATTGCGGCTGCTCCATTGTCGGCAGTTCCAGATGCATCGCGCGCGCGACTTTCACCGCTTCGGAGATCTCATCCGCACTCCACTCGCTGGTACCCCAATACAGCACCTTGCCCTGGCGCACCAGACGGTCCATCGTGGTCACGATCTCGGTCATCGGCACTTCCGGGTCCGGGCGATGACAGAAATAAAGATCCAGGTAATCCACATGCAGGCGTTGCAGTGCCTGATCGCAGGCGTCGACGATGTGCTTGCGCGACAAACCATGCTGAGTCGGCCTGGGCGAATCGGCGCTACCGAAAAAAACTTTGCTGGATACACAGAAACTATCCCGGCTCAGCCGCAGGTCGCCCAGCACATCCCCCATGATGCGCTCCGACTCGCCATTGGCATAGGTTTCTGCGTTGTCGAAAAAATTGATGCCGTGATCGTATGCCAGCGCACACAGCTCCCGAGCCTCCTTGCGTCCGGCAGTGGTGCCGAAGGTTACCCAACTGCCGAACGACAGTGCCGAGACTTTGAGCCCGGATGCGCCCAATCGACGATATTCCATTTGATTCTCCATTGAATGGTCTGTTGCAGGATGCGCAGAGGACTACAATATATGCGCACAGGGTGAAGGGGAATCGGAACGGAGTCTTAAATGCAACGCATGATGTGGGTACAAAAGCGTTTTTGGTTTGCGGTGCTGATACTGGGACTGATCTTCATTGGTCACTGGTATGAGTCTACGAACGCACCGCAACGCAGCGCAGGGGCGGCTGATACCGAGTTGGCACGGGAACTCCCCGCGACCGGTGATGTCGCACCAGGCGTCGCATCGGAGTCGCAGCGCGACGGGGCAGAACTTGAGCTGGAATCCGCCGACGCTGCGTCGAGCAAACCACGAGACACTCGATGAAGTTGAAGCATGCCGTAGCGCCACTGATCGTGCTGGCGCTGATTGCCGCATCACCCGGAGAACAGATCCGTGACTGGCGGCAGGCAGCCTTGCAAGGACATCTGAATTCAATGGCGCTGAACGCCTCGGGCAATGTGTTTCGAATGCGCAATACACTTTCCAACCTTAAAGACTTTGAGGTCTACCGACATGAGGCCGAATCCCTGGCGCGGCGCGCAGCCTTGGCGGGAGACTCGGAAGCACTGCTCGCACTGACCAGAATCTACGCGCCACTGCATGATCAGATGGTATCCAGTCTCCTTGCACAGGCCACTGGCGCTGATGTGGTGGAAGAACTGTCGATGCTGCTGCTGGCCCAGAAGCGCGGCATCAGCCCCGCCAGTCAGCGCGGTCGCGGACCGATGTTCTCAGCGAACGAGTACTCGCTCGAAGCGATGATCGCCGATGCCCGCGGCCGCGCTGATGCTGAACAGGTGTCGCGCGCGGAGCAGATGGCAGCGAATCGCGATGCCGAGCAAACGCGGCGCGACACGCCGACGCCCGCAGCGTTCGCCAGAGAGCGAACCACATTTGACGATGAACGTCCGCGTTGCGACTCCGAAGCGTTTGCCCCCGTTGCCCCGTCCCCCGCTTCCGGCTAGCCTGCTGCGGTTGTCATTGAAGCTTCATGTATCCATAAGAATTCGGGGAGAATTCGCTTGATCATGTCGGTCCTGTTCGGTTTTTTTGGCCTCGCCTGTCTGTTGGCGATCGCCTGGGCGTTTTCCAATAACAAGCGCGTCGTTGACTGGCAATTGGTCGGCACCGGCGTCTTGCTGCAGATCGCCTTTGCAGCGCTGGTCTTGCTCACGCCTTTCGGCAGCATCGTGTTCGAGGCCCTGGCATCAGGTTTCGTCAAGTTGGCTAGCTTCACCAACGAAGGCTCGAAAATGATTTTCGGATCACTGGTCGACCAGCGCGCCTTTGGGGGCGCCATGGCGCTTGGCGCCGGTGAGACTGCTCCCGATGCCTGGCAGCGCTACAGCTTCATCTTTGCATTTCAGGTACTGCCCACGGTGATTTTTTTCGCCGCATTGATGGGTGTTCTTTATCACCTGGGCATCATGCAGTGGATCGTCAAATGGATGGCGTGGGCAATCACCAAGGTAATGCGCGTTTCCGGCGCCGAAACCACCAGTGTCTGCGCCAGTGTATTCATCGGCCAGACCGAGGCGCCACTGACGGTGCGACCTTATATCGCGCAGATGACCGAGTCCGAACTGCTGACCATGATGATTGGTGGCATGGCGCATATCGCCGGCGGCGTGATGGCCACGTACATCCTGATGCTGGGTGGGCCGGACGTTGAGTCGCAGAAGGAATTTGCCAAACACTTTCTCGCCGCGTCAATCATGGCTGCCCCCGCCACTTTGTTGATCGCCAAGATTCTGCGACCCGAAATCGGCGAGCCACTGACCCGCGGCCAAGTAAAGGTGGAGATAGAAAGAACCACAGCCAACGTCATTGATGCTGCCGCTGCTGGTGCGTCCGATGGTCTGAAACTGGCACTGAACATCGGCGCGATGCTGCTCGCCTTCATCGCCTTGATTGCTTTGCTCAATGCGATCATTGGCTGGGGCGCCGATGCCAGCCACCTCACCGCGTGGGTCAATCAAGGGCGCCCGCCGGAAGCGCAGATCGCCATCAATCTGGGCAGCATACTTGGCACTCTGCTGTCACCGGTCGCCTGGTTGATTGGCATTCCATGGGATGACTGTGTGATCGCCGGTGGCCTGATCGGTCAAAAAATTGTGATCAACGAATTTGTCGCCTATCTGCAATTGTCCGGCATTGCCGTCGGCGAAGGCGTTGGGCAGATCAGTGCACACAGCAAACTGATCCTGACTTATGCACTGTGCGGATTTGCCAACTTCAGTTCGATCGCGATTCAGATCGGTGGCATCGGCGGCCTCGCACCGGAACGCCGCGCCGACCTGGCGCGCCTTGGCCTGCTCGCAGTACTGGGCGGCACGCTGGCTACATTCATGACCGCCACCATCGCAGGCGTACTGACTCAATTCTAGTCGCCACGCGGAAACCCACCCATGCCCTCCATTGTCGTCGTCGGCTCATACAATCAGGACTTCGTCTGGCGCGTTGCCAAGCTTCCGGCGCCGGGCGAAACTCAGCTCGGCATTTTTTCCACAGGTCCCGGCGGCAAGGGCTTCAACCAAGCCGTGGCAGCGCATCGCATGCACGACGGCGTCGTCTTCGTCGGTGCGCGTGGTGACGACGCGCCAGGCGAAGAAGCAGTGCGCACTGCGCAACGCTTTGGTCTCGAATCGATCTGGCAGATCACTACGGCCGCCGCCACCGGCACCGCCGCGGTGCTGGTCGACAAGCGCTCGCAGAATCTGATCGCAGTGGCGCCCGGGGCCAACGCGCAACTGGCGCCGGAGTTCATCGCGCAACACGCGGCGCTGATCGAAGCAGCACGCGTGTTGCTGGTGCAATGCGAAGTACAACCGAGCGCTTCAGCACGTGCACTCGCGCTGGCGCGTTCGGCGGGGGTGTGCACAGTCTTCAATCCAGCACCCGTGCATCTGGATCTGATCAGCGAACTGCTCGATCTCGCCGACATACTGACGCCTAACGAGTCAGAGTTCTCCTCACTCTTGCTGGCGACGCGCAGCACCAGCGTGATGGTCAACTCGCTGGCCCAGCTCGACGACGCCAGCTTGCACGCGCTGTGCCGAAAGCTGCACCACAGCACCGTGGTTCTGACTCTTGGCGCCAGCGGCGCTTTCGTTTCGCATGCCGAGGATGGCCTCCGCGGCGATGTTCTCGCCTGCTACCGCGTTGCCGCGGAACTGGCCAACCCGATCGACACCACCGGCGCCGGGGATGCGTTCAACGGCGGACTTGCCGCCGCGCTGGCTGCCTCGACTGCGCATACGCCATTTGAGCACAGCGTGCGCCATGCCGGGCGCGTCGCGGCGCTATCGGTCGAGAAGGCGGGTGCTGCCAACGCCATGCCCAGCCGGCAAGAGCTGGTCGACCGATTCGGGTTGTAGAGCCGACCAATACTGTTCGTTTGACGACACAAAGCCAAGTGCGCGCCGAATGCTGCGCAAAGGTGGGAGCGCAGGAAGGCGCGACCGATGCAACCGCTACGCCGATCTTCACGTTGATCGCCATCGCAACGGTCGGCCTGACCACGCCTCCTACACCCGTCCGAGAACCGTCTCGACGCCTAGTCGAACAGTACTTAGACCCGACCGCGTCAAAACATTTCGATGTCCCCGGTTCCGTGCGGATGCGCAGATACGATTCGCGTCACAATGGCGGCCATGCACATCGGTCCCTATCTCATCCAACCCAACGTCGTGCTTGCGCCAATGGCAGGTGTTACCGACAAGCCCTTCCGGCAATTGTGCAAGCGGCTGGGCGCAGGCCTTGCGGTCAGCGAAATGACCCTATCGGATCCGCGCCTATGGCACACCAGCAAGTCACAGCGGCGCATGGACCACGATGGCGAGCCTGCTCCAATCAGCGTGCAGATCGCAGGATACGATCCGCAGATGTTGGCGGAGGCGGCGCGCTTCAATGTTGATCACGGTGCCCAGATCATCGACATCAACATGGGCTGCCCGACCAAAAAGGTGTGCAATGTGTTTTCGGGTTCAGCCTTGATGCAGGACGAACCTCTGGTCGCACGCATTGCCTCTGCTGTGGTCAACGCCGTCAGCGTGCCGGTCACATTGAAGATTCGCACTGGCTGGAACCGGGACAATCGCAATGGCCTGAATATCGCGCGCATTGCCGAAGACTGCGGCATTGCGGCGCTGGCAGTACACGGTCGCACTCGCGCCGATCAGTACCAGGGCGATGCCGAGTACGACAGCATTCGGCTTATCAAGCAATCAATCGGCATTCCTGTGCTGGCCAATGGCGATATCGATTCGCCCGAAAAGGCTGAGTTTGTTTTGAATTACACCGGTGTCGATGCCGTGATGATTGGTCGCGCTGCGCAGGGCAGACCATGGATCTTCCGTGAGATCGCGCATTATCTTGCCACCGGCGAAACGCTCGCCGCGCCATCGCGCAGTTTCATCCACGACGTGTTGATCGGCCATCTGGAAAATCTCTATGCGTTTTACGGTGAGCACCAAGGGGTGCGCATCGCGCGCAAACACCTGGGCTGGTATGCGAAGGAGGACGCCGATGCCGCGCATTTCCGTGCCGTCGTCAACCGTGCTGAGACTGCCAGCGAGCAGCTACGCATCACCCGCGCGCATTTCTCGGAGACAGCTGAAAACGCGCAGGCAGCTTAAGCGCTGAGTGAGCGTAGCGGCCCGTCACTCTGGATCCGAGGAAATTTCGAACATCCGTCAGCGGCCACCAACAAAACACGCAGACATTACTCCAGGCCATTCGAAAACAGCGGATCGGTGGCGTCAAACTCGAACATCACACCGTGCGTATGCGTGCTCACCCCCGGCCCCTCGCGCCGACCACCCGCAAACAATCGGCCATCGATCAACTGCGGATTGCCGAAATCGAACAGGCGCCCCTGTCCCTCAGCTGCCAGTGCCGGTAGAAAGGTATCCGACTTGCTCCAGGCGTCGCCGTCGCGTCGATACAAGCTGAGCGGCACCACGAAATTGTTGTTGATCGAGGTCACCGGAAACGATTCAACGATCAGGCTACCATTCTCGATCGCCAACTGGCGGCCAAAATTACTGATGCCGGCCGGCTCGTCGATCCGCTCCATCTGCAACCAGTTGGCGCCATCGAAGCGAAACGTGTGAATGCGGGAGTGCAGCACGTTTTGCAATGTGTCGCCGGTACTCAATGCCAACTCGTCGCCACTCAGGGCGACGTCATGCAAGACAGTCGCCGGCGGGTCATCAGCGTTGGGACGAAGAGTCGCTTCGAGATTCCAATTCGTTCCGCCACGACGATACACAAATACGGCCCAGGCTCGGGGTTCAGCGGGCGGAGCGCGCATCTCGCCGCGCAACAACGCGATGCGATCGCCCTGCATCACCATGCGGCTGAAATTGAGCGCGATTTGCTCATCCTGTGCCGGTGGCTGCAGCAGCGCTTCAAGCTGCCAGGTGCCGCCCTGTCGCAGCAGCACTGCGATACGCGGTGCCCGACCGCGCAAAGTGCGCTCAAAGCCCCAAAGCGCGAGGCGGTCTCCGCTTAATTGGAACGAAGTGTTTAGCACCACGTTCTGCAGCTGTGGCAGCGTGAACACATTGAACTCGTCGATGAAATCGATGGCGATGCCGGTACGCAGATAGGTGCGCAACACCAGGGTGCTGCCCCCCTGCACGCGCCGCGTCGCCGACAGCACTACTCGATTGCCGACAACTCCGACATCGCTTGCGAAACGCTCATAGGTATAGGGCTCTGGTGTATCGATGCGCCCCAGCAACTGCGCGCTGGCACCAGCAATATCGAAAAACCAGGCGGCACCTTCATTGAATTGGTCGGGTGTACCCAAACGCGAGTCGGTCGCCACCATCAGGTCATCATCGACAACGGTGTTGAACGCGAACCGCCACAACCCAGGCGGCAGCTCGAGCGAATCCGGAATTTCGCCGGGGACAGCCAGGTCAAACGTAAAGACCGAACCGGATGCCGGGCCCGCGGCCACATCGCGGAACGGATGGCCGACGTGAATGCTATTGGCGTCAGCGATGAGTGACCATCCAAATCCCGCGAAACCGACTTCGGGCTGCAGCAGATAGGACGCACTTTCGGTCCACGTCTGCGCCGTGCGATTCAGGCGGCGCACGCAGGAAATACTGCGCGTTGGCGTAGTGAGCGAGGCGCACACCGCACTCGCAACCAGAGCGCGGTCCGCGTTCAAATGCAGACCGAACGCAAACGACGCCAGCGCTTGTCGATGCTCCAGCACGTATGCGCCAGCGTCGCGCCTGAAAATATAAACGCGATGGTCGTTCTTGGAGGTTGCATCGCCCAGCGTCGCAGCAATGAGTACGTGAGTCTGAGTCGCAGCGATTCGATAACCAAATTGATCGCCGGGCTCGACGTCGGCTACTTCGATCCTGCCGCCCAGATTTGCGCCGCCCGCACCGATCGTGTACCAGACCACTGCCCCGGTATCCAAAGTCGTCGTCGAATCGCCGCGGCAGTCGCCGATGTACAGGCGATCGCTGGTCATCGCCAGAGCGCAGCCAAATGCGCCGTTGCGGGTGGTGTCATCGCTCAGTATGCGTTGCGTGAACGTCCAGCCAAACCCATCGCGCCGATACAGGAACACCGCGCCGCGAATACCGGTCCCATCATCGAATTGCTGCGCGGCGACGGCGAGCCAGTCGCCCGCCAGCGCAACGCTGCCACCGAACTCGTCGCCGCCATCAACCTCCGGTGCTACCAGCCGCAGTGGCGATTGCCATAGCCCCGCAATGCGCCGATACACATGAGCAGAACCCGGCGCCAGTCCATTGCCGAATCCTGCGTCCCACGAGCCCACCACCAGATCGTCTGCCGACTGCGCCAAGGCAACACCAAACTTTTCGTCGATGTCGTTCTGTACTGGCTGCAATCGCTGCGTGAGCATCCAGCCGCCGCCCGGCACAGGCGCATAGACCTCGACCATTCCCGAGCCCGGAGCTTCGGTGGTGAGCGCGCCGGGTATGCCGACAATCATCTGCGCGCCATCCATTGCCAGCGCGTAACCGAACAGATCGTCTTCACCGCCGCGATCCCAGCCCGGCGCCTCGATCTCGCGCAGTGGCAATAATTGCGCGCGCGCGGACGTAGCTGCACTGACCGTCAATACGAGCAAGCAAGAGAGAATCGAGAAATGCATACCGCAAGCCTCATTGAAGCCGCCTGCCGATGCAAGTCATCTTTAGTCGGTGCGTCACAGAGCTGAACAAAGCGCCTCTGCCCGATCAGACTGATAAAGTGCTTGCTGCACGAGCGAAAGTTTTCCCCTATGATGCGCCCCCTTTACATCTTTCCATCCGGATACGAGGATATAAAACCCCAATGAGCAGCTACCTGTTTACGTCCGAATCCGTGTCCGAAGGGCATCCCGACAAACTCGCCGACCAGATCTCCGATGCAGTGCTCGACGCCATTCTCGCCCAGGACAAACGCGCACGCGTTGCCTGCGAGACCATGGTCAAAACCGGCGTCGCCATCGTTGCCGGCGAAGTCACCACCAGCGCCTGGGTCGATATCGAAGCGATCGCGCGCAAGGTCATCAACGACATCGGCTACACCAATTCGGAAGTGGGCTTCGACGGCCACACCTGCGGCATTCTCAATCTGATCGGCAAGCAATCCGCCGATATCGCACAAGGTGTGGACGGTACCGCCAAAAAACAGAAGAAGCCCGAGGAACAGGGTGCCGGCGACCAGGGACTGATGTTTGGCTACGCCTGCAACGAGGCACCGGAATTCATGCCGGCGCCGATTTATTACAGCCATCGTCTGGTCGAGCAACAAGCCAAAGTGCGTAAGACCAAGAATAGCAAGCTGCCGTGGCTGCGCCCCGATGCAAAATCCCAGGTCACTTTGCGCTACGACGGCAACAAAGTCGTCGGCATCGATGCGGTGGTGCTGTCGACCCAGCACGGACCAGAGGTAAAGCAGAAGCATCTGGTCGAGGCAGTGATGGAACACATCATCAAACCTGTGCTGCCGTCCAGGCTGATCGACAAGAACACCAAGTTCCACATCAATCCGACTGGTAAGTTTGTCATTGGCGGACCCGTCGGCGACTGCGGCCTCACCGGGCGCAAAATCATCGTCGACACTTACGGCGGCATGGCGCGCCATGGCGGCGGGGCATTCTCCGGAAAGGATCCTTCCAAGGTTGATCGCTCCGCCGCTTATGCGGCGCGCTATGTTGCCAAGAACGTGGTCGCGGCCGGATTGGCAGACAAATGCGAAGTACAGGTCAGCTACGCGATTGGCGTCGCCGAACCCACTTCAATCTCGGTCACCACATTTGGGACTGGCAAGATCGGCGACGACAAAATCGAAAAGCTCATTCGTGCTCATTTTGATCTGCGCCCCTACGGCATCGTCAAAATGCTCGACCTCATCCACCCCATGTACCAGGCCACCGCCGCCTACGGCCACTTCGGCCGTACTCCTTACGAAATCAAAGGCGCCGACGGCAGTAAGTACACCGCCTTTTCGTGGGAAAAAACCGACAAGGCCGAAGAGCTTGGCAAAGCTGCGGGTCTGAAGAAAAAGTAGGTGGGCTGTCTGTTGGAGCGCGCGCAGCGCGCTGTCGAAAAATTGATAGCGCGCCATCTTCAACTGCCTTGCACTCGCTGCCAGATGGAAGCAAGATCAGGACCGGTTTTTCTACAGCCTCGTTACGTCACCGAGTGGGAATGCGGCACATTGGACACATTGCCGCCAACTGGGGGTCGTCCATGCTGCTCACAGCACTATTGCTTCCGGCTCCAGAACGTGGGTTTACTGCCATGAACCCTGAGACGAGAACAACGTCCCAGGGTGAAAGCGTTGAGGAGGCTATCGCGAATCTGCGCGAAGCAACCCAACTGTTGCTGGAAGAGTTTCCTCAGCAGGTATTCGGGCGCCCGTTAGTCACAATCTTCGAGGTTGTTGAGCATGCCTAGCTTGCCGCACCTGTCCGGCGCGGAAGTAGTGTGCATGCTTCTCAAC
>JAWXCG010000062.1:0-3928 GCA_034440555.1 Pseudomonadota bacterium | reverse complement strand
GAAGCCGCCGGGACGATCAGCGAAACTCAGCCCAACGGCGCCCGGTATCGATGGCGGCGAAGCGTATTCGTTCGAATAGATGGTGCCTTCCGAATAGAAGTTGCGATTGGCAAAATCCGCCAGACCGCGCCGCACGCCGACAGCATCACTGGTGGCGCGCGTGGTGAAAAATTCGATGGGCTTGGAGAACATGGGCAGGGGGTAGCTGCCGGTCACAATGTTGGGAACGGTGGCTTGGACTTCGAAGAAGCTGCGGAAAGCCTTTTCTTCGCCATCGGGGCTGCTGATCTCTCTCGGGCTGGTGGATCGATAGTTGGTCCAGATTTCATACGTGCGTCGCTGCTGCGATGTGGCGAACCGATTATTCCACCAGGATTCTGACGTGGGGTTATGCCGATCGTTTCGCACATGTTGTGGCTGTGCCGAATCCTGCAACAGATGCAACACATGACCCAGCGCCTTGATACTGGTCGACCAGCAGGCGCGTCGCGCGCCGGCATCGGTCCCCAACCCATTCATCAGGGTATTCGGGGCTTGGTAAGTCAGCGCACACCACTGGGCCTCACGTGCATCGACGTAACTGGCGTGGTTGCGGCGTGTCAGATCAGGGCCGGAAGGCGAAGCGCTGGCCGCATTGACCACGCCCATCGCCCAGTCGGTCGATTTGACGCAGCCAGCGGCGATGCTGCCCGGCAGCAACGTGCAAGCAATGGGCAGCGTCAGCGGGCGGTCATGGATCGGATCATAGAAATGGTGGTAGACGCGGATCAGTTCACCGTGTGGATCGATGTCGGGCGGTATTTCTGTGGGCTCATAGCTGGTTTGAATCAGATCGTCTTCGCGCACTGCGCCGCGCATCAGCCAAGCTTTGAGGCGAAGTCGTTGGCTTGCGTTGACTCCGCCACGAAAGTCCAGAGGAAACTGTTCAAGCTCGTAGGCATCTACTTCGCGGCGATAACTTTCCGTGATCTGATTGTTGGACCACGCGGTCGGCACATAGTCGAAGTAGGCGTCGCGCTTTGGCGCGTAGGTCACCTCGTCCGGCAAATGGAAAGGTTGTTCGGTCTCGTAACGAGACAGTCCGAGGCGTTCCAGCGTGGTTGGTAACGCAAGCACGGACCGGTCGAACGCGCGGTAAGTCATCAATGCGTGGGCATCCGTTTCGTAGGCTTGCACTCGAACGCCCAAGCCGAGGATCAGGAGACTCAGTGCTGAGTAAATGGTGTTGCTTTTCATTCTGGACCCCGAGTGACGAGAGACTGCTGCAGGATTGCCTCGGACTGCCGTCGCATGACGTCGCACAGCGCTTCTTGCTGCGTGTTGGTGAATTTCATTGCGGCGAGCCTTGGCAGTTCCGCCTCTGATGCATCTGCGGGCGGGCCGTAGGTTGGCCAAGGATATTCTGGTGCCGCCAAACGATAGTCGGCAGAAAACGCACGATAACGAGAATCGATCTGGTCTCGCGACCACCGCGCGTGAACCCCGGCGAGACCATCTGAGTAGGGGTTGACGAGAAAAGCCTCTTGATGGAAGACCAATTTGCTCGCTTCCAGAAGCGCCGCATATGAGCGATCTTCTGCGCTAGCTGAGGGCGCGTTGCACCAGTGTTTGATTTCGTCTGCCGCCACCGCATGTACAAATCTCGCCCATTGCGGCCATGTCACGTCAGACGGTGCAACGTCAGCACCGGCCGGAAAATCATCCCGGCTCAGCCTGCGCTGTTCTAAAGAATCCCCGACGCGTTTCAGGGAAGGCCAATCTCGGCCGGGAGCAGGGCTCATGAAGGCCAGATAGTTTTCTCCTCCCCGTTCGGACCGCCCAGTAAGCGAATCGACCGATTCGTAACCCGGTTTGTAAACACCCAGATTCACTCCATGTACGGTGTAGCTCGCGTATTGGTAAGCATCGTAAGCCGAAACCCGATAGTGAAAGCGACCTTCGCTGTCGGTCTGAACCACTGTGCTCATCGGCGAAGTCATGCCCGGACTCGCACCCTCGGGCACAAACCAGATCAACTTTCCATTGGAATCAAAGTAACGGCCGCTCGCCCAGATTTCGATCAACACCCAGGCCTCTGAGACCGGTTGCTTGGTGTCGTAGTCAACGATCTGCCCATCCACCACAACGTCGGGCCGCCATCCATATAACATCCAGACGTCGTAGAGCAACCGCGCCGAAATCAGTGCCGCGATGACCAGCAGAATGGGGTGCCGTCGCCACCACCGCCAGATTTCACTACCCATACGCCGCTCGTTCTCGGGCTGAGCAGCGGCAGCGTCCAAGCGCGCAAGTATCTTTCTCATATCCTGCTCCGTCGCACCAAAAGTGGAGAGTGACCACGCTACATCGCCACGATACGCCAGATGCCATCGCTGCCGCGTGCGAGTTGCAGCAAAAACACGCGCGCAATGCCAGGTTGAGCAGGATTGGGCTTGGCGATCACCAACTCAGCGGACAGCTTGGAGTAGCGGCCATCGACGATATCGCCAAGTTCTTGCGCAGCGGTCGGCAACCCAGCACCCAGTCCAGTCCACAGTATCTGGAAGTCTGTGCGCAGCTCGGGCACCAGCGCTTGCAACGCGCCCGCAATATCATTCGCGATCAGACGTTCGCGCATATGGCCGTAAACAAAGCAGAACGTCTGACGCAGTTCGGACGGATGCTCGGCCAACAGATATCGGTAATAGATGCCCGACGGAACCAGAGTGAAGCGCGCGCGATAGCGACCAGGCAGCGTGTACAAATAGCTCAGGATCGCAGCCGCGCCCGCGCTGTTGGCGTCATCAACGCCATCGGCATTGAAGTCGATGCTGCCCATGGTCGTGCCGACAAGATCGAAACTGGCATTCACCGCGAACGGGGCGATCGCCGAGGTCGCGTCGATGCGCACCGGAGCGGGCACAAAGGGCTCGGGGCCGCGGATCAGCATATGTGCCACAGCTACTTCGCTGCCCGCCATATTGACGGCTTTCACCGTCAGCGCGTTGGTGCCAGCGCCGACCTCGATCTCGGCGAGCCAGAGTGTGCCTACCTTGTAGGCGGGGACATCGTTGATCAGCACACTGGTATTGGGCGGACCAGCGAATGTGCCGTAGATTTGCACGGTGCGCGCGTCGATCGTCGCCCCGTTCAATGGCCCTTCGACCATGATCGCCAGCGGTGTGCCTGGCGCGGGCAGCGCTACCTCTGGGATGGGCGGGAGCTCGGTAGCCTCAAAGCCGCTCTTGACGAAGTTGCCCGCGTTCGGATCGACGCCGCAAATTTCGACTGCCGGAACGCTGGCCGCAGCCACAAGCGTCACCAGAAACAGGACGAACCGGTGCATCAACTTCCCCTCGTTGGTAATCACGATGCCAAGCCAAAGCACTTCGATGTCTTGATACTAGCGTGCTCCTTGGCTGGCGAGTTCTGGGAGATCGCCGGTTTTCACCTGGGAAATTTCGCAGATTTTCGACGACTATGCACGGCGCAACGGGGAAGCAGCGCGTGTCGATTACTACGATCGGCTCGGCACTGACTTTGCCGCCAACCTCGGCCGGGCGCTGTCGGCCAACGACGTCATGTTCGATCGCTCCGATGATGTGCCCACCGACACGCTGTTCGTGGTTTTGCTGGTGCAATCATTGACTGGAGCACGGCTGGTGGGCGATCTGCTGGAGCTCGCCGGGTAACGGATCGCCGCGTGAACACGTGGGTCCACGGCGCGGCACGCAACGCCTCGACTATCATTGGCGCTTGCTGGCTTAGCCGCGCGTATCGGGCAATGATCAGCAATCGCGTCAACACATCACCAGCAGTGAGCGAGCATGACCATCCAGCGCATTGCGGCGTTTTCCGATGGCGAAAGCGGTGGCAATCCGGCCGGCGTTTGCATTTCGGACGAACTTCCGAGCGCAGCACAGATGCAGCGCATCGCGGCTGAGGTCGG
>JAWXCG010000061.1:0-11790 GCA_034440555.1 Pseudomonadota bacterium | reverse complement strand
GCTCCCACAGGGGTGCTGGCTGTTGATCTTTTCGGACAAAGCGAAGGGCAGAACTTCGCGGCTGGCTCTCAACAGCGAAGCTGGTCAGCCGCTCCCACATTTGGAATCGTAAGCGCACAGGGCTGACGCACCCGCAAGCTTCTGGCTCAAAGTGTCATGACGGTTGTCGCGCCCAGGTGCGCGCCCACGGAGCCAAGAATCAACCATGCGCGAAACCTGACTGCGAGATTAGTCGGCATCGACCGCCGGCTTCAACAGAAACTCCATTGGCAAGTGCAAGCGTTCACTCCATGCCTTCTCGCTGTGTTCCGCTGCGGGAAACACCCGTGTCTGCCATAAATTCGATGGGTAGTCCTTGGCGCGCATCAGCCCATCCACGCGTGCCTGCAATGCTGGATACAGCGCGTCGAGTGTGGCGGTGCCGTGGTCGAAATAGATTCGGTGCCATTTAGCTGCAGGCAGATGCGCACCGATGTAACGCAGGAAAGCATCGGGAATCGGGTTGTCGTCCAGTGTGTGGGCGCCTGGCCAGTGCGTTGACAGACAGGCGGCGCCGCCGAAGACGTCGGGGTACTCGGCCAATGCATACAGCGAGATCAGGGCACCCATGCTGGACCCCATGACAAATGTATGTTCGGGCGATCGCAGAACCGCGAAATGCTTGTCGATGTAAGGCTTGAGCTCGCCGACAACGAACTTCAAATATCGGTCGGAGTTGATGCGACGCGCGAGCAGGGGCGTATCCTGGTCGCGGTTCGACTTCTTGAGCACGCGGCGTTGCTTGCGGCTGAGCGACTCGTAGGGTTTCTGCGGAAAATACTCGCTGTGCCGCTCTGCACCGGCGTTCCAGATGCCGACGATAATGAAAGGTTGCGTTCTGCCACTGGCGATCAATTCGCCCGCGACTTCGTCCGCGCGCCATTCCTGGTGGTTCCAGGTCTGCCCGGCGTCGAATAGCATCTGACCGTCATGCATGTACAACACCGCGTACTTCCCGGCGGAAGGATAATTGCTCGGCAACCAGACATCGACATTTCGCGCCGGCACATGCTCGGAAGCAAATTTGACTAGCCGTTGAATGCGTCCAGATGCGACGGTGGGAAGCGCGACATTGGCAGCAGGCGCTGACTGAGTCTGTGGCGAGAACAAGAGTGTGGCCAGCAACAGTGTGGCCAGCAAGAGTGTGTTCAGCAGTTGCATGATCGTTGCCTTCGTCGAGCGGGGCGCCCGGTAATCCAGTTCGCTACATCCTATCCTGTTGCCTCTCGTCGAGTCCGCGCGCTGATGTTCAATCCCAATCCCCAGATCACCGCTCTGCCGATCGACGCCCAGCACAACTGCTACGTGATCGATGGTGCGCTGACCGAGCCGCAACGGTGGGTGGAGTACGCCGCAAACTATCAGCAGGAATTTCGCAGCGAAGGATTCAATGCCTATCCAGGTGTTGAGTTACGCATGCCGGACGGCGTCTCTCAGCGCCTGGATGAGTTTTTCATGCTGTACATCCGAGATCTGCTGGGCGCGCGGCGTACATTGCGCATGTACAGCCGGCTGGCGATGGTGACTACCCAACCCGAACAACTGGAGCCAAGACAATGGATTTGCCACCGCGACCGCATGGGCGTGCCGCCTGAACAATGCGTGGCAGCTTCGGTTCTGTACCTGTTCAAGGACGATGCGTTCGGCGGCACCAGCTTCTTCAAAGCGCGGCGTTCGGCCGCTGAGATCGATTTGCTGGTGCATGATTCGGGCACGATGTCGCGCGATGCGTTTGCCAGCAAGTACGCACTGGGTGCTGGATACCTTACCGAGTCAAACGCCTTCTTCGAGAAGACGCTCACTGTATCCGCGCGCTGGAACCGGATCATTTTTTACGACGGCAGTCTGTTTCACTGCAGCCACATTACCGCGCCTGATCGTCTGAGCGCGGACCCACGAATGGGTCGGCTCTCGCTCAATGGATTTTTTACCTGTCGCCGCAGTTTGGGCATTTAGCACGGCTTGCTGCGCTGCCCTTCACTGTTTGTAGGGTGGGCGCAACCCACCATTCTCGAACGCTCGGCAATGGTGGGTTGCGCCCACGCTACATGCACTGAAACACTTTAATTGAAAATGATTTCGGCTTGCTCCGCTGTAAAAGCGCAATAGCAGTAGGGCAATCTCCACGCTACAAAATCTCAATGAGCATGTCGTCCATGATCAGTGGATCGATGCTGCCATCGCCACCGCTGAAGCCATGCCCGCCGGCGTGCGGACTGAGTGGCTTGTAGCCGCCGTCGTAGTCCCAGGTGTTGACGTGTATCTTTACGCCGGAAAGCGAGCGCAGTCGGCCCAGCGATGCCGCGGGTAGGGTAAACGTCACCGTATTCGCAATCCGGTCTACGGCGATATCTGCGCCGGGAACGACAGGCGTGCCCTCGTTGCTTCGCGTTGCGCCATGAGCCGCAAACAGCGCGTTTGACCAGCCATGCGAGCGCAGACGATAATTCCAGCGCAGGCCTGTGGGCAGGTCTGCGTTTTGCAGCGGTAGCACGTTGCTACCGCCGTTGTTCCCTGGCAGCCCAAAGCAAAGGGTGAAGGCGACGTGGTCGAAGCCATTGGCGGGATTCCATCCCGCGCTGACGTGGTTCATCGCCAGCTCAATGCGTAGGGCGCCAGCAGAACCCCAAACGCGCACGCGGCGGATGTCGAGCTGGCGGTTATCACCCCATCCGGGATCGCTGGGATAACGATAGCGACCCTGGGCTCCACGGTCGTCACCGGCTGCGTCGATCTGGTCGGACAACAGTGACCAGGTTCTGTTCACTCGAAAACTGCTGCGCGCCGAGACAGTGCCGGAACGTTCATCCCAGGCGACGACACTATGCTCCGGCGCAGGATCGATCATGCTTCCGGTATCGATCCTGGCGCTCCAGCGTCCCGCTTCATCGACCGCAATCGGCTGCGCATTGGCCAGATCGCCATCGACGACGAGTTGCACATGCGTGGTTCCCACGGCGGTGCCCTCGAGCACGAAGTCGTCGTTCACCGTGCTGGCGACGAGTGGCTGCAGCGTGAGCTGCACTGGCTTTGATTTTACTGCCACAGTCTGCGTGCTCGGCAACCACACCTGACCGCTGCGGGCCGCGAGCTTCAGGCTCAGCCTGCCATTGTTGCCGACGATCAGATCGTCGGGCGCAGCGTGGATTCCGAACTCGCCCTTGAGTACCGTGCCAGGCGCCAGGCCGGAGTCGAGATTGTCGAGCAGGGTTTCGCTGTCCGCAGTGTTAAACACCACTAGTGCGGATTGCCCTGCATCGCGCATACGGTAGGCAAAGGCACCTGCCGCGGCCGGATTCTCGTAGACGACCTCGGGAGTGCCACGTGAGAACAGCGGATGCGTGCGGCGCAGCTGGGTGACGCTTTGAATGAATCGGTAGAGCGGCGCCTGCGTATCGAAGTGGTCGCGACCACTGGCCTTGAATCCGGCTGCAAACATGGCGCCGCGCGGTTCGGTGAACCCCTGTTCGGTGCCGTAATAAAGGGTCGGAATGCCGGGCAAAGTCATCGTCAGCAGCAGGCTTTGCTTGAGCGCTGCCGTGCTGCCGGCGCTGAGGAATCGATCAACATCATGGTTGTCGACGAAGCTCGGCATCAGATGCGGGCGCGGATGCAGTTGCATCATGCTGCGTATGCGATAGCCGAGTTCTGCAGTCGGGCGTCCGCGTGCAAACACGTCGCCGATGGTTCCGTAAAGTGGAAAGTTGATCATTCCAGGCAACACGTCATTGCCAGCGGAATCGCGTAGATAGCGGTTGATCTTGCGCGCTTGTTCGTCGGCGTAGGCGCGGTCGATTCCAAAGCCCTCGCCGAAGACATGGAACTGTGAGCGGCCACTGCGCTCGGCTACTTTCAGGATGCCCGGGTGCAGTGCATCGTCACTGTGCAGGAAATCGGCGAAGAAACCTTCCGGCACGTAGAACGCGGTGTCGACCCGGTAAGCGTCCACGCCGACGTGTTCGATCCAGTATCCGAAACTCTGGCGCAGCGCTTTGCGCACGCTGGCATTCTCGGTATTCAGATCGTCCAGGTCGGCAAGCTGAAACGTTTGCTCATGCTCTACGTTGGCGTAGTCGGTGATGGTTGGCGTCCAATGGTAAATGTCCGCGTTGCGTTGCGCGGGGGAACCGACATCGTTCTGCGAGAAAGGCCACTGCGTCGGTGCAATGCGCCCGGCACGATCTGGATTCAGCACGAAGCCTGCTGTCGGATCATCTGCACTCCACTTTGCCGGATAGGAAAAATAGTTGCCCATGTGATTGACCACGATGTCCTGCACCAGATACATGCCAGCGGCATGCAGCTGTGACGACAATTGCTGATACTCGTGCAAGCTGCCGAAATGCGGATCGACCTCCATGAAGTGTTCGCCCCAGTAGCCGTGGTAGCCGCCGTACTGGTTGCGTTCGTCCCACCAGCGATGACGCACCGGAGGCGTGATCCAAAGTGCGGTGGCACCCAGGCCCTTGATGTAGTCCAGTCGTTGGCGCAGTCCGGCCAAATCGCCGCCGCTGTACTTCGCGTTGAGCGCCGGATCGAATTCGTTGGCGCCCTGATCATTGTTGCTGCGGTCGCCGTCGTTGAAGCGATCGATCATCGCGAAATAGATGACCTGGTCGCGCCAGTCGGGTGAGGGCACATGCAGTGTTGGCGGCGTCGCTGGCGCTGCGGCGTCATTGGACACGCGCTGCGTTGTTGGCGAATGGCCATCGGCGACGCAGCCGCAAAGCGTCGCCAGGATCAGCGGCAACAAAGCGCGCAACGTATGAAACGAGTGGGTTGACGCACTCCAGGACATAGCGGAATTCCTTCTCGGTCACCGACTGGGCACGGGTCTTGCGCGCAAAGCGATGCCAGTCAATTGACGACGCCTGCGTGCTGCACTGCACAGTGATTTTGGCCCGTATCTGCGCACTGTAGATACTCCAGCGCGGCGCTGCAGAACACGCGCTTTCGCATGAATACGTATGCAATTGGAGCTTCTGCTCAGTGGCTGGGGCTAACATCGTTGCACGTGACGGGGGCGGGTTTTCTCCGAACGCATCCGGCCCGGGGCGACGGTACTGCGGTCCGTCGGGTCAGCATTCAAGACCATTGAGAATTTGGAGGGGAGATGTTGCAACTAAAGCGCAATTCGCTGAGCGTGGCACTGGCCTGTGCCCTGTTGGCGGTCGCGACCGGCGCCCAGGCGCAGGCAGACCAGCAATCAGCACAAAGTTCGGATACGGCAGGCAGCGACGAGCAGGCAGCGGCCGCGGCCAAAGCCAAGGCGAAAGCCGAGGCCGAAGCTAGCTCCGCTGACGCCTCGGAAATGGAGGTCATCAGTGTTGTCGGCATTCGCCGCGGTATTGAAAGCGCCATCGCCCTGAAGCAGGAATCAACTTCGATCATCGAAGCGATTTCATCCGAGGACATCGGCAAACTCCCTGACACCAGTATCGCTGAGTCGATCGCACGGCTTCCCGGACTGGCAGCGCAGCGTGTTGCCGGCCGCGCTTCAACCATCAGTATTCGTGGACTCGCGGGAGATCTGTCGACGACACTGCTCAATGGCCGCGAACAGGTCAGCAGCGGCGACAACCGCGGCGTCGAGTTCGATCAATATCCATCAGAACTGCTCAGCTCGGTGCTGGTCTACAAGACGCCGGACGCCACTCTGGTGGCGCAGGGTATCTCCGGTACCGTCGATCTGCGCACGGTGCGTCCGCTGTCCTACCCTGGGCGCGTCGTCGCGATCAGTGCTCGCGGCGAGCAGAACTCCCTGGGCGAACTCAATCCCGGATTCTCCGATCTTGGCAGCCGTTTTAGCGGCTCCTATATTGACCAGTTTGCCGACGGCACCGTTGGTGTGGCGATTGGCTATGCGCGCCTCGACTCGCCCGGCCAGGCCCAGCGCTGGAATGCCTGGGGCTATCCAACCGCTACGATAGGCGGCGTCGAAAATGTGCGAGTTATTGGTGGCTCCGAGTCGTGGTCGTCGTCAACCGACAACGTGCGTGATGGCCTGATGGCTGTGGTCGAATTTCGGCCTAACGATAGCTACTCGGGTGCCGTTGACGTTTACTACTCGCAGTTTGAACGCGCCGAAACCACACGCGCACTGCAGTTCGGCCTGGGTTGGTCGGGTGCTACCTTGAGCAATGCGGTAGTTGATAGTAACGGCGTGCTGGTCGGAGGTACTTTCACCGGAATCAAGCCCGTTATTCGCAATGACCTGAACACCCGAGACGACAAGGTCTTTGCCTTCGGATTCAACAATGAGTTCCAGTTCAATGACGATTGGCGCGGCGTTGCCGACTTCAGTCTGTCGCGCGCCGACCGCGATGAGTCGATTCTGGAAACCTATGCCGGCACGGTCGGCGTAACCGACACGGTCAACTTCACGCTCAATCCCCGCACCGGTCTGCCGAACCTGGATTTGGGCTTGAACTACGCCGATCCGTCGATCATCCGGCTGACCGACTCCGGCGGTTGGGGCCAGGATGGCTACGTCAAATACCCGAAGTTCGAAGACGAACTGCGTTCGGTAAAGCTGTCCGCGGAGCGTAGTTTCCAGGACGGCATCTTCAGCAACGTCGAATTTGGTGTGAATCATTCGCACCGCGAAAAAAGCCGCAGCGTTGCCGAGGCGTTTCTGGATCTGATTGCCGGGGACTCGGCAGAGGTTCCGTCAGCGCTGCTGAACAATCCAGCGGATCTGTCCTTCTCCGGTATTCCTGGCGTGCTCAGTTACAACATTCCTGGTGCGTTCGGGACGATGTATACGTTCCGCGGGAATATCCATCCGGATATTTTCAACAAGGACTGGACAGTCGAAGAAACGGTCATCAACAGCTTCATCAAGCTCAGCATGGATACCGAGGTCGGCACGCTTCCGCTGCGCGGCAACTTCGGTTTGCAATACGTCAATGCAGATCAGGAATCCCGCGGTTTTGCGATACCGGGCGGCAACGCCAGCGGCGCTCTACCGTTCTCTGGCGGTTCCGACTATTCAGACGTACTGCCCAGTTTGAACCTGGCGCTGTCCTTGCCCTATGAACAGATGCTGCGCTTTGGCGCCGCAAAGTCGATCGCTCGTCCGCGTATGGATCAGATGCGTGCCAACAACGGATTTGGTATCGATCAGGCGCGGAGCGAGTGGTCGGGCGGGGGTGGCAATCCGGAACTCGAGCCATGGCGCGCCAACGGCTATGACCTGTCCTACGAGAAGTATTTCGCCAACAAGGGCTACGTCAGCGCCGCCGTATTCCACAAGGACCTGACCACGTACATTTATGATCGGACCGTTGATTTTGATTTCAGTGTGTTTGATCTGACTTCAGTGCCGGGGCCGTATCCGGCGACGACGATCGGCCGTTTCTCGCGACCCACCAACGGCAGCGGTGGTTCAATGAACGGCTATGAATTTGCCGTGTCGGTACCGTTGGATATGCTGTGGACCGCCTTGGATGGTTTCGGCATCGTAGCCAATTATTCCGACACGCGCACAACCATTCAGCCCAACGATGCTGATTCCTCGCAACCGCTGCCTGGGTTGTCGCGCTACACATCAAACATCACCTTCTACTACGAGAAGTACGGATTCTCGGCCCGAATCAGTCAGCGTAGCCGCTCGGGCTTCTTGGGTGAGGTGCAGGGCTTCGGTGCGGATCGCGATACCCGCTATATCGCGGGCGAGCAGATCGTCGACTTCCAGACCGGATACGAGTTTGGTGAAGGCTCGCTTGATGGGCTGTCGTTGTACCTGCAGGTGAACAACCTCAACAACGAGCCGTATCAGGAGCTGTTCCGCAACGGCGATGGCAGCGATGCCCCGCGCATGTACAACGAGTACGGTCGCACTACCCTGCTCGGCGCCAGCTTCAAGTTCTAGGTCTCCAGTGCGTCAGCGTCCCTTGCCGGCTCAGCCGGCAGGGGATTTTTTTGAGCCGCAATCTGTTGATCAGAGAGTGGGCCCCGTCCCACCCTCTGACTAGCACGGTCAGGATAGGATCACGCGTGATGGCCGGTCGTCAGCCGCGTTGGGAGAACAGCATGACCGCAACACCGATCACCGCTCACCCGAGCACCGCCAAGCTGCACTCCTCAAAGCCGACACTCTCTTTTTGGCAAATCTGGAACATGTGTTTTGGTTTTCTGGGAATCCAGTTTGGGTTCGCTTTGCAAAACGCCAACGTCAGCCGCATCTTCCAGACGCTGGGTGCGGAAATGGACGAGATCCCGATGCTGTGGATCGCGGCGCCGCTGACCGGTCTGATCGTGCAGCCGATTGTCGGCTATTACTCCGATCGCACCTGGAACCGGCTCGGGCGTCGACGTCCGTATTTTTTGATCGGCGCGCTCGCTACCAGTGTCGCTCTGATCTTCCTGCCGAATTCGCCGACGCTGTGGATGGCGGCCGGCATGCTGTGGATCCTGGACGCATCGATCAACATCTCGATGGAACCCTTCCGTGCTTTCGTCGGCGACCAGTTGTCGCCTAAACAACGGCCGCGCGGCTATGCGATGCAGAGTTTTTTCATTGGCATCGGCGCGATCGTAGCCAGCCTGTTGCCGTGGATGCTAACCAAGTTTGGCTTCGCCAACACCGCCGCGGCCGGCATGATCCCCGATACGGTTCGCTATGCGTTCTACTTCGGCGCGGTTGTGCTGCTGGCTGCAGTGGGTTGGACCATCTTCAGCACGCGCGAGTATCCGCCTGATCAGCTTGCCGCGTTCGATGATGCGGAGCCAGAGTCGGCTGTGCGCGTCGGCCGCCCGCCATCGCTGAGCAGGGGCAGGCTTTGGCTGATCGCTGGCCTGGGCTTCGCCGCGGTAATCTATTTTGATCAGTGGACGCGAGACCTGTACATTCTTGCTGGCCTGATCGCTTTCTATGGCATCGCGCTGGTGGTGTTGGCGCGGTCCAGTTCGACCAACATGTTCAATCTGATCATGACCGACCTGCACGATATGCCAGACACCATGCGACGACTGGCCTTGGTGCAATTCTTTTCCTGGTTCGCCCTGTTTGCGATGTGGATCTACACCAACGGCGCGGTGACCGCGGTGCATTTTGGCAGCAGCGACACCACGTCAGCTGCGTACAATGAAGGCGCCAACTGGGTCGGGGTATTATTTGCCGCGTACAATGGCTTCGCCGCGCTGGCCGCCCTGGTGATTCCGCTCATGACGGTGAAACTCGGTTTGCGCCACACCCACCTGATCAATCTATGGATTGGCGCTGCGGCGTTACTCTCGTTTTTGCTGATCCGCGATCCGCGTTGGCTGATGTTGTCGATGGTCGGCGTCGGTTTCGCCTGGGCGTCCATTCTGTCGCTGCCTTACGCGCTGTTGTGTGACAGCTTGCCGGCGAAAAAAATGGGCGTGTACATGGGGATCTTCAATTTTTTCATCGTCGTGCCGCAGTTGCTCGCCGCCAGCCTGCTGGGTTTGTTGTTGAAAACGTTCTTTGGCAACCAGCCGATCTACGCGCTCGCTATTGGCGGGGTCAGCTTCATGCTCGCTGGTTTGTGCGTACTGCGGGTGGCCGAACCCGCCCGACGGTAGTAGCGCCGGGCGCACTGCGTTCGCAGCTTTTTTCTCGATAGGTTCGAAAAACTTCCAACGCATGCGGAGTAAGCACCGCATCTACAACGGCAAAGGTAGGAATCCATCATGCGTCTGATCAATCCCAACGTCCTGCTGTGCGCAATCACAACCGTGCTTTGTGGCTGCGCAACCACGACACCCAATTCCGCTACGCCTGCGGCACCCAATCCGGTCACGCCTGCCGACTACTACGGCACTTTGCATCCTTTCGCCGCTGAAGCGGTGTACTTCGTCGTCATCGATCGCTTCGTCAACGGCGATCCGGGTAACGACTATCGCGATCAGGGCGGCGCCAACCGCTCGTTCGATCGTCCGATGCGGTGTCCCGACGGCATCATTGACAACACCGGTTATCTCGGCGGCGATTTTCGTGGCCTGTTAAACCACGCCGACTACATCCGCGAGATGGGTTTTTCCTCGGTGTGGATTACTCCCATCGTCGACAACCCGGACGAGGCTTTCACCGGTGGCGACACGATCACCTGCACCTCAATTCTCACCGACCGCGGCAAGGCCGGCTACCACGGCTACTGGGGCACCAACTTCTACAAGGTCGACGAACATCTGCCCAGTCCGGGTCTCGAGTTCAGCGACCTGACCCGAGAACTGCGCCAGAAAGGATTGAAGACCGTTCTCGATATCGTGGCTAACCACGGCTCACCGGGGTACAGCATGCCCGCGGCGCAGAGCGGCTTTGGAAAAATCTATGCCGCCGATGGCAGCTTGCTGGCAGATCACCAGAATCTGCCGCCAGACCAGCTCGATCCGGAGCATGAACCGTTGCATCGGTTTTTTAACAAGGACGGCAACCTGGCCCAGCTCGCCGATCTCAATGGCAGCAATCCAGCAGTGATGGATTATCTGGCCGGCGCCTATCTGCAATGGATTGATCAGGGCGCCTATGCCTTCCGCGTCGACACAGTGCCCTACCAGCCGACGACGTTCTGGAAAGAGTTCGCTTCTCGAATCCGCGCCAAGCATCCGGATTTCTTCATGTTCGGCGAGGTGTTCAAGTTCACCGCGGATGAACTGGCGCCATTCACCTGGCCCGAAAGCGGAGCCCTGAGCGTGCTCGACTTTCCTCTCAAGACGGCAATGGCCGAAGTGTTCCCGAATCCAGGCAGCGATTACGCGCGCATCGCCAAAGTGCTGTATGTGGAGAGCGGGCCCTATCAAAATCCCTACGAACTCGCCACGTTTTACGACAACCATGACATGGCGCGCATGCAGGCCAGTGATGAAGGTTTCATCGACGCGCACAATTGGCTGTTTACCGCGCGCGGTATTCCGGTAATTTACTATGGCTCCGAAATCGGTTTCATGCGCGGCCGCGTCGAACACGCCGGCAATCGCAATTATTACGGGGTTGAGAATATTGCCGCCGCAGCAAACCATCCGATTCGCCAGCAGTTGGCGCGCATCGCCAAGTTGCGCGCCAGCAGTCCAGCGTTGCAACGCGGATTGCAGTTGAATCTGCAATTCGATGGTCAGCGCGCCGCATTCCTGCGCGTGTATCAGCATGAAGGCCTGACCCAGACCGCGTTGGTTCTGCTCAATAAGGGCGGTGCCGCGGCGAATTTCTCTTTCGAAGCACTTCCCGTCGGACACTGGCGAAGCGCGCTTGCCGAAAGCGCCATGCAAGTTGACGCCAGGCAGCCAATCGACATCAGCGTCGCTGCACATGATGTTGCCGTCTGGTTGCTCGACACACCGATTATCGAATCGCGCTGGATCGCCAAGCTCGATCGTCTGATGACGCGCAGCGTGCATCGCGAGAATTGACCGGACGCACGGTGGGTCCGACCTGCGCTCGGACGGTATAGACTTGCGAGCAATGTAAGCAAGAGTCCGCGCACAGCGCGGACCCACCGATGCTCGGACCAGCGATCGAAGCGGCTAAGGCACGCGCGGCGCGCCGCACGATCGACGAATGACCAATTGCGCCGGCAACATTACACTGGTTGCCGGCTCGCCACGAATCTGACCGAGCACGCTGTCGACCAGCATTTCACCGGCGCGCTTGGTGTCCTGAATCACAGTGGTCAACGGCGGATTGGCGAAGCTCGCCATCGGGAGGTCGTCAAAGCCCGCTACCGATACCTGTTCCGGCACGCGCATACCTGCCTCCGCCAGTGCACGCATGGCACCGATGGCGAGCAG
>JAWXCG010000060.1:0-12533 GCA_034440555.1 Pseudomonadota bacterium | reverse complement strand
GCGGCGCCGCGGGCACCAATGCCTGGTGCGAAGCGCTGGCGCTGGAGGCATTGCAGGACTTGCTCAGCGACAACGCCGATGCACGCCGTACTTTCGGACAGTTTTTCGATCAGTCGCGGGCGCGGCTGTTCGACCCGCAACTCGGTTTCGAACCGCTGCTGCCCGACAGCGAGCGTCCGCTATCGGATCGCGCCGCGGCGCTGGTCGAATGGTGTCGCGGATTCGTCGGCGGCCTCGGCCTCGCTGGCAACGACGGTGCTGACGGACTCTCCGATGACGGCCAGGAAGTGCTTGCCGATCTGTCACGTTTTGCAGCGAGCGATCTTGAGGCTGGCGACAGCGATGAAGATGACGCCGATTTCACCGAGGTGTTCGAATACGTACGCATGGGTGCGTTGTTATTGCAAGCAGAGTTGACCACTGCCGCTGTGCGGAAAACGCGCCATTGAGTCTGGCGATTACAACGCGCGAGCATGCCAAGCGTCGCAAGCAACTCATGCGCATGATCGGTCGTGAGGCCATCGCCATCGTGCCGGCGGCACCCGAACGTATTCGTAACAACGATGCGCACTATCCGTATCGCCAGGACAGTGACTTTCACTATCTCACCGGGTTTGGCGAGGCTGAGGCAGTGCTCGCGCTGGTCCCTGGTCGACAGCACGGCGAGGTCATCCTGTTTTGCCGCGAGCGCGATCTGGAGCGCGAGCGCTGGGACGGCCCGCGCCTGGGCACTGAGGCGGCGCCCGCCACGCTGAGTGTCGATGATGCTTTTCCGATCAGCGATATCGACGACATACTGCCCGGAATGATCGAGGGTCGTGAACGTGTCTATTACCATTTTGGACGTGATTCGGATTTCGATCTCAAGTTGATGAGCTGGGTCAACCGCGTACGGGCCATGGTGCGACAGGGCGCGCGACCGCCGCACGAGTTCGTCGCACTCGGACACTTGTTGCATGACTTGCGTCTTTACAAATCGCCGGCCGAGGTCAGGCTGATGAAACACGCAGCCGATATCGCCGCGACGGCGCATTTGCGCGCGATGCGTGCCACGCGCGCCGGGTTGAACGAGGCGACCATCGAGGCCGAACTGCAGCATACGTTTCATAGCCACCAAGCGGTGGCCTCGTATCAACCTATTGTCGGCGGCGGCAGCAACGGCTGCGTCTTGCACTATCGCGCCAACAATGCGCCGCTGCGAGATGGCGATCTGCTGCTGGTCGATGCCGGTGCCGAGTACCAATGCTATGCCTCGGACATCACCCGCACCTGGCCGGTCAACGGGCGCTACTCCGCCGAGCAACGCGCACTCTACGATGTCGTGTTGGCAGCCCAGTCCGCTGCGATCGAGCAAGCGCGTGCCGGCATCGCGTTTACCGCAATGCACGATGCCGCCGTGCGCGTGCTGACCCGCGGGCTATGCAAGCTCGGCCTGCTCCAGGGCACGCCCGAAAGCAATATCAAGAGCGGCGACTATCGACGTTTCTACATGCACAAGACCGGCCACTGGCTGGGGTTGGATGTGCATGACGTTGGTGACTATCGCGTTGGCGAAGAATCGCGCGAACTCGAGCCTGGCATGGTACTGACGGTCGAGCCTGGACTCTACGTAGCCGCGGACGAGAAATCGGTGGACAAGCGCTGGCGCGGCATCGGTATCCGAATTGAAGACGACGTCTTGGTAACCAAAGGCGATCCGATCGTGCTCACCGATGCGGTGCCCAGGGATGCGGATGCGATCGAGGCATTGATGCGGACTGCGAATTAGCATCCACCCGCGATGCGCGGAGCAATGCAAGACGATCCCGCTTTGGCGTGCAGGTCGCGTTCAAAACCATGACTCTTGCATCGTCAGCGCCGTACTTTCGCCGGATGCGACCAGATCGAGCCAGCCCGCGACCTTGCTCAGTTCGCAGTTGAAAAAATGACGGCAGGCCTGAGTCTTGCCTGCGACGAAGTCGCGCTCGCATTCGGACTGCATTGCCTGCGCGGCGACCGACTGACTCAGCCACAACCAGGCGACGACAACGTGACCAAAAGCGAGCAGGTAGGTATGCGCATTGGCCAGCCGGCGCTCGATATCGGGCTCGACGCCTAACCGGACAGTGACGTCGACTACGCGGCGGAAGGCCGCCGTGAGCAGTTGCGACTGGTGCCTGGTATCCGCGTCCTTCGCCGCACTGGCGGCAACTGTCGTGGCCTCAATGCGACGCCCCAGCAATGACAACGCCGCGCCGTCCTGTAGCAGCACCTTGCGGCCCAGCAAGTCGATGGCTTGAATGCCGTTGGTTCCTTCATGAATCGGATTGAGCCGGTTGTCGCGCCAAAATTGTTCCACCGGATAATCGCGCGTGTAACCGGCGCCGCCATGCACCTGGATCGCCAAATCGTTTGCTGCCAGACACCACTCCGCGGGCCAGGCTTTGACGATCGGTGTAAGCAAGTCCAACAACAACAGAGACTCGCTGCGCACCAGTGCATCCGGATGTGTCGCCGCCTCATCGATCAACCATGCCGCATACATGCCGAGCGCCAGCCCACCTTCGACGTAGCTCTTCTGTGCCAACAACATGCGCCGCACATCGGCATGTTGGATGATCGGCACCTGCGGACTGGTCGGATCGCGTCGATCCAAGGCTCGGCCCTGCGGCCGCGAGCGCGCGTAATCCAGCGCATGCAGATAGCCGGTATAGCCCAACATGATCGAACCGAAGCCGACGCCGATGCGTGCCTCGTTCATCATCTGGAACATGCATTTCAAACCATGGCCCGGTGCTCCGATGCGCCAACCGATGGCGCCTGGTCGTCCCTGCGGCGACCAGCGCCCTTCGCCAAAATTAAGCAGGCAATTGGTCGTGCCGCGATGCCCCAGCTTGTGGTTCAATCCGGCCAGGGCCACGTCGTTGCGCTCACCGATCCCACCGTCTTCGGCCGGCAGGAATTTCGGCACGATGAACAATGAGATCCCCGATGTACCGGCAGGCAGCTGCCCCTGGGCATCTGGAATCTTGGCGAGCACCAAGTGCACAATATTCTCGCTCAGCTCATGGTCGCCACCGGAGATCCACATCTTGTTCCCGGTAACCCGATATCGCGCACCCAGATCGTCTTCACCATCAGCATCGGCGCGCGTGCGAATATCGCCCAGGGAAGATCCGGCCTGCGGCTCCGATAGACACATCGTGCCAAACCAGCGGCCCGCATATTCGGGCGCTGCGAAAACCTCCACTTGCCGCGGTGAACCCTGGCCGGCGATCAGATTGGCATTGGCCATCGTCAACAGCGGATAGCTGATCGTGCCGACATTGGCCGCCAGAAACCACGCGAAGTACGCACGCTCGATCACGTACGGCAAGTGCATCCCGCCGAGTTCCGGCGCCGCGGCAGCAGCGAACAGTCCGGCTTCGGCGAATGCACGCAGTGCCTGCTGCACTTCGGGAATCATCTGCACCCGCTCACCATCGAAGCGCGGTTCATTGCTGTCGCTCTTGCGGTTATGCCCTGCGAAATAGTCTGTCGCCAGGCGCTCGCTCAGCTGCAACACCGCATCAAACGTCTCCCGACTATGCTCGGCAAAGCGCGGTCGTGCGCACAGCTGCTCTGCGTGCAACCAGTCGTACAACAGAAACTCGATATCGCGCGCCGAGGCGATCCTGGACATAGGCGTGTCATCTGAGTGCGGGTTCGCGCCGCGATTTCCCAGCGTAACACCACTTCTGCCGCGGTCGATTGACCTGAAGTTGGTATCCAACAGGGCTTGGATATTGACCAAGCGACGCTCGCGAAAGTCGCGGCACGCGCCGCGACTAGCCGCGGTGACTGGCATAAGCCGCCAACAGCTCCTGCGCGATGCTGGCAGCAGCCAACGCCGTAATCTCGCTGACGTCATAGGGCGGAGAAACCTCAACTACATCCATACCGATGATATTGAGACCTGCGAGTCCTCGAACTAGCTGCAAAGCCTGAAGCGTGCTGAAACCGGCAACAACCGGCGTACCGGTACCCGGCGCAAAGGCCGGATCGAGAAAGTCGATATCGAAGCTGACGTAACAGGGATGAGTGCCGACTCTACTGCGGATCGCTTCGATCGCTGCGGCTACGCCGTTCGCGTGCAACCAGGAGGCGTCGCGTACTTCGTAGCCGTGCGTGTCTGGATTGCGCGTGCGCATGCCGAGCTGGATGGAGCGCGATACATCGACAATGCCCCGTCTGGCAGCGTGGAAAAACATGGTGCCATGATCAATGCGATCGTCGCGATCGGTCCAGGTGTCGGAATGTGCATCGAAGTGGATCAGCGCGACCGCGCCATGCTTGGCATGCAGCGCACGCAAAATCGGATAGCTGATGAAGTGATCTCCGCCCAGAGCCAATACGGCAACACCTGCTTCCGTGAATTTTGTGAATGCAGCCTCAATCGTGGCCGGCACAAGGTGCGGCTGTCCGGCATCGAACCAGACATCGCCCCAATCAATGATATTCACGCGATCGCAGGGATCGAAGTCCCAGGCATGTGGCGCGGTCCAGGCCAACGAAGCCGATGCCGCCCGAATCGCACGCGGGCCAAGTCGGGTGCCCGGGCGATTGGTAGTCGCCAGATCAAACGGCACACCGACCACAGCGACATCAACGCCGGTCAAATCTTTGCTGTAGCGGCGCCGCAGAAAACTCAGCGCACCGGAGTAAGTCGGTTCGGCGATGCTGCCGTAAGGCGAGTGTCGAGTGAAAGCGAGATCGATCTGTGTTGAGTTTTCGCTTGCGGATTTGTCGTTCGACATCACTGAATCCCGGTGCCGGCCCGTCAATTGTCGCTGGCCGGTAGAGTTGAAACTGACCTCAGCCAAGCGCCTTGGTGGCAGGAACGTAGGCGTACGCCAGATCGCGTGCAACCGCCTCATAGGTGATTTGTCCGGCGTGCACGTTCAGTCCGTGAAGCAGATGCGGATCGTCAAGCATAGCCTGACGCGCGCCCTTGTTCGCCAGCTGTACCGCGAAGGGCAACGTTGCATTGGTCAGAGCAAACGTGGACGTGCGTGCCACGCCGCCCGGCATGTTGGCAACGCAATAGTGAATTACGCCGTCGACTTCGTACGTCGGGTGCTGGTGGGTCGTTGCCTTGCTGGTTTCGAAACAGCCGCCCTGATCGATCGCCACGTCGACCAACACCGAGCCCGGGCGCATCAACTTGAGCTGTGCGCGCGACACCAGCTTGGGCGCCGCAGCGCCGGGGATCAAAACTGCACCGATCACCAGGTCGGTGTCGGGCAGTCGTTCCTCGATGGCGTCGTGCGTGGAGTAGATCGTAGTCAGGCGATCACCGTACAACTCGTCCAGATACTTCAGGCGATTGAGCGAACGATCGAGAATCGTGACGCGAGCGTTAAGGCCCATCGCCATGCGCGCGGCGTTGATACCGACGACACCGCCGCCGATCACCAATACTTCCGCCGGTTTGACACCGGGCACACCGCCGAGCAACACGCCAGAACCACCCTGGGCTTTCTCCAGGGCGTGGGCTCCGGCTTGAATTGACATGCGACCAGCAACCTCACTCATCGGCGCCAACAGCGGCAGACCGCCGGCACGATCGGTAACCGTTTCATAGGCGATCGCAGTGCAGCCGGATTGGACCAGCGCCTTGGTCTGATCTGGATCGGGCGCCAAATGCAGATAGGTGTAAAGAACCTGGCCAGCTCGCAACATCTTGCACTCGCCCGGCTGCGGCTCTTTGACTTTGATGATCATATCGGCGCGCGCGAAAATTTCTTCTGCACCATCAACGATTTCGGCGCCGGCCTTTTGGTACATCTCATTGGTCAGCCCGATGGATTTACCACCATCGCGTTGCACCAAGACCTTATGACCATGCGAGATCAGCTCGCGTGCGCCCGCAGGCGTGAGGCCGATACGGTATTCATGATTCTTGATTTCCTTGGGAACGCCGATAAGCATGGGATGCCCTCCCGGGGCAGACGCGAAATTCGTTGGTGGTTCGAGGCTCGACCAGATGCCGTGCGCAGGACAGGCCGGTGCCGGATCAGCGCCAGATCACATCAATGCCATCCGTAGCTCCGATCGCAGATCGAAGCACCGACGTCAGATCCTCAGATGCACCCGCCGCCTGCAACAGGCTGACCGTCGACAGGTCGATGAAATAGTCCCTGTCCGTGGAACTCTCTTCTTCCATCACGGCGACCATGTGGGCCAGGTCTGCGTCGTCGATCTGGGCGAGCAACTGATTGGTGTCTTTCAGATGGAGCGCTGGCATCTTGTTTCCCCGCTGGCATGGTGGAGTATCGGCCGGCAACAGGCCGGAGCCGACATTGTAACTACGCTGTCTCCCGAATCGCCTCGGCGATGCGTCCAAAGATCTGGTCGATGTGCGATTTTTCCAGAATCAGCGGCGGTGACAGCGCAATCACATCGCCGGTAACCCTGATTAACAGATCCTTATCGAAGAAGCAGCGTGTGAACACGTCGTAAGCACGCGCGCCCACCGCGCCGGGCCGCGACGCCATTTCGATCGCACCGATCAGACCAAAATTGCGAATGTCGATAACGTTCGGCAGATCCTTCAGGGCGTGGATCGCATCTTCCCAGTAACGGCCCAGCTCAATCGCCTTCTCGAACAGGTTCTCTTCACGATAGATGTCGAGCGTGGCGATCGCCGCGGCGCAGGCTACCGGATGGCCCGAATAGGTATAGCCATGGAACAGCTCGATAACGCCCTCGGTGCCATGCATAAATGCATCGTGTATCGCCCTCGATGCGAACACCGCACCCATCGGCACGCTGCCATTGGTCAGCCCCTTGGCGGTAGTGATCAGATCGGGTGTAACGCCAAACCGCTGCGCGGCAAAAGCCTTGCCGACGCGGCCAAAACCGGTGATCACTTCGTCAAAAATCAGCAGGATGCCGTGCTTGTTGCAGATATCACGCATACGCTGCAGATAACCGACGGGCG
This sequence comes from Pseudomonadota bacterium, assembly GCA_034440555.1. Classification (GTDB taxonomy): domain Bacteria; phylum Pseudomonadota; class Gammaproteobacteria; order Xanthomonadales; family Ahniellaceae; genus 0-14-3-00-62-12. The sequence continues at coordinate 5,572 of JAWXCG010000060.1, read as the reverse complement.
GTAGGACGACGCCGGCCGAGCCGGCTATGGGTTCGATGATTACGGCAGCGATGGTGCTGGCATCATGCAACTGCACCGCGCGCTCGAGGTCCTCGGCCAGTTCAACGCCATGCTCAGGCAATCCGCGATTGAATGCGTTGCGGCTGATGTCCAACGTGTGGCGGATATGGTCCACACCGGGCAACTGGGTTGCGAACCACTTGCGATTGTTGACCAAGCCGCCGACCGAGATGCCTCCGAAACCGACACCGTGGTAACCCTTCTCGCGACCTATAAAGCGAGTGCGCGTGCCCTCGCCGCGGACACGGTGATAAGCGAGTGCAATCTTCAGCGCTGTGTCGACCGACTCCGAACCAGAGTTGGTAAAAAAGACATGCTTGAGCGGATCGGGTGCAATCTCGGCGAGACGCTGCGCTAGCACAAACGGCAATGGATGGCCCATCTGGAAAGTCGGCGCAAAATCAAGCGTGCGGATCTGCTGGCTTACCGCTTCAATGATGCGCTCACGACTGTGCCCTGCGTTGCAGCACCAGAGCCCGCCAGTACCATCCAGAATTTCGCGGCCGTCCACCGTCTTGTAATGCATGCCCGCGGCACTCGCCAGCATGCGGGCGTGCTGTTTGAATTGACGGTTCGCGGTGAACGGCATCCAGAACGCGTCCATGTGCTCGGGCGCTGTCGTCGCTTGTTGCTGGTAGTGCTTAGCAAATTCTAGCTTGCCAAAATCTTGATCGGCATCGACATGCGCCGAAGGGGAATCGGATTTGCTCATTGAGCGCTCACTGCTTTGAATGGCGGGCACGCTATCAGTGTTGAAAAAACTTTACAAGAATGCCCTTTTTGTGCGCAAAATTGACCTGGAATCGAGCAAGTGTTTAATATTCGGCAACACGCTGGCCTTGTAGAGGGCTTCAAGGTCGGTCGCCTATGAGGCGGCAGTCGACAAACGGGTGCACGAAGAATTCGATCACGGTGTCACGCGCAATCGGGCCTGTCATCGGCCCCACTGAGGTTCTCAATGGATATCGGCATCCGCTTGCAAACAGTGCGCAAAAGCAAGGCCTTGAGTCAGCGCGAGCTGGCCAAACGCGTCGGCGTCACCAACAGCACCATCTCGCTGATCGAGCAGAACAAAGTGAGCCCGTCGATCAGCTCGCTAAAAAAGGTGCTCGACGGCATTCCCATTTCACTGGCGGATTTCTTCACGCTTGATCTACCCGCCAGGGAAGACGACAGCCCCTTTTTTGCCCCTGCGCAACAGCCTGACCTCGGCACAAACGGCATTCACTATTTTCTGGTGGGCAAGGGCCTGCCCAATCGTCAAATGTGCATCCTGCGCGAGGTCATGCCGCCCGGCAGCGATACTGGCGATACCATGCTGTCGCACGATGGCGAGGAAGGCGGGGTTGTGATCAGCGGCCAAGTCGAGATCACCATTGGCGAGCATGTGCGAGTTTTGGGTGCAGGTTCGGCCTACTACTTTGAAAGCCGCCAGCGGCACCGCTTTCGAAACATCGGCGACTCCGAAGCCATCCTGGTCAGCGCCAGCACACCGCCCACTTTTTGATCTGCCGACTGCGTGCGCCGTGTGCTGCGCAGATGTTTTGATTTACCCAAGAGGATTGCACAATGAAACCCGCGAAGTCCCGCGCCGACTGGCATGCGATGGCCGCTGCACTCTCGATTCGCTCGCAGGCATTCATCGACGGGCGCTACCGGGATGCACTCTCAGGCAAGACCTTTGAATGCATCAGTCCAATCGATGGCGCAGTCCTTGGGCGCGTCGCCGAATGCGGTGGCGAAGACATCGATCTCGCTGTGAAAGCTGCGCGCAAAGCGTTTGAGAGTGGCGTGTGGTCAGATGCCAAACCCACACATCGCAAGCGGGTCCTTATTCGTTTCGCTCAACTATTGCACGAACACGCCGAGGAGCTTGCGCTGTTGGAGTCGCTGGATATGGGCAAACCGGTGGGCGATGCGCTGAGCGTCGATGTCGCGGCCAGCGTACGCTGCATGAGCTGGACCGGCGAAGCGATCGACAAGGTGTATGGCGAAATCGCTGCAACCGGCCCCGACGAGCTTGGTTTGATCACACGTGAGCCGCTGGGTGTAGTTGGCGTAATCGTGCCATGGAATTTTCCTCTGCTGATGGCCACTTGGAAGCTGGCGCCGGCACTGGCCTGCGGCAATTCCGTGGTGCTCAAGCCCTCCGAGAAATCACCGCTCAGTGCGATACGGATCGCCGAGCTGGCGATCGAGGCGGGTGTTCCATGTGGCGTATTCAACGTCGTGCCCGGGTTTGGAAAGGGCGCCGGCGAGCCGCTTGCGCTGCACATGGATGTGGATGGTCTGGTGTTCACCGGATCGACCGCAGTCGGCAAATACCTGCTCGAGTGCGCCGGTCGCTCGAACATGAAGCGCGCCTACGTGGAGTGCGGAGGCAAGAGTCCAAATCTGGTGTTCGCTGATGCGCCCAATTTAAAGTCAGCTGCAGCAGCCGCTGCGGGAGGTATTTTTTACAACCAGGGAGAAGTCTGCACGGCGGCCTCGCGCCTGCTGGTGGAGCGATCGATCAAAGATGAGTTCGTGGCGATGGTGGTCGAGGCCTCGCGCGACATGCAACCCGCGCATCCATTCGAACCTGGCGCTGCCATGGGCGCCATGGTCGATCAACTGCACATGCAGCGAGTGCTGGATTACGTGGACAAGGGCAAGGCGCAAGGAGCTGAACTCCGGCTCGGTGGCAATCGGACGATGGCGGCTAGTGGGGGCTTTTATATCGAGCCGACTATCTTCGATCGTGTCCAACACGACATGACTATTTCGCGAGAAGAGATCTTTGGTCCGGTGCTTTCAGTCATCGCCTTTGACAGCGAAGAAGAAGCGTTACGCATTGCCAACGACTCGCAGTACGGACTGGCCGCGGGGCTGTGGACGCGAGACCTTAGCCGCGCTCATCGTGTGGCGCGCAAGCTGCGCGCTGGTAGTGTTTGGGTCAACTACTGGGACGGCGGCGATATGACAGCGCCCTTTGGTGGCTACAAACAGTCGGGCAACGGACGCGACAAGTCCCTGCACGCGTTCGAGAAGTATTCCGAAGTGAAGGCTACTTGGATCAATCTGGCGCCTTGAATGGACGATAGATGTTGGCAAAATGTTTGTGATGAACGAACGCTCTGTATATCACTCTGTACTAGATGGTCCGCCGGCGCAGTGGTTTCGTGACGGAGCCCTTAATCACACGACTTCGGCGCATCAACGCCCGCCGGTGAGCGAGCGTTCGGCTCAGGGCAAACGCTGGCCTGCATCCGGCGGGGCATAAGTCGGCAACACCACAGACACGATGTCGAGAACACTGGGGTCGTTACCCGTGCCCTGAACTTCCCATTGAATTTCGGGGCCCATGCAACTATCACAAACCCACACGGCGGTAATGTTTACCTGCGCCAGTTTTCGTGCCAAACCACCATTGGCAATCACTCGATCAACACGGTTCACGCGATAGGGATAGAGCATGTCAGTAGTGATCAATGCCCTCCCCGTTTTGCTGGTCACGCGCCACGTCTGAGGCGACGCAACCTTGGCGCTCGCTTGATGATGCGGGTAATGCGTCGGGTCGCCTGCTTCTATTGACGTGGGAGGCCACAATGCTTGCACCCCCTGTCTAGGCGTTTGGGTCCATCGCCCAGCTCGTTGGAGCCCGAACTGAACTTCCAGCGCTGGCGGCAATCCGAGCCAGTGTTGTGCGCCTGCTGTGCCCGGTCCGGCGAGTGCGGCGGGAGCGTGATCTGGACAGCGCAGCTCCCCTGCCACGTCCAGCGCGGAATCGTATAGCACAGCAAGGTACCCGTGTAGAACCACGGCATTGTCTGCATTGCAAAGTTCGCGTCCTATCCGGTCCAGTTGCCAGGCGGGGAGAAGCGCGGCATCGACCGTTCGAACGGTCTTTGCATTCTGCACGTTTGCCAGTCGGGCTACATTGATTTGTGCATGGCCTGCGTTTGCACTCGCCACCAGGATTGCGCCGCCGGCCAGCGCAGGCACAATTGCCAGTGCAGCCAAGACACGCGGTGCCGGTAGTGAACTGAGGCCCAGAGCCAATAGACCCGCAGCGAACGGCAGCAGCACGAGGCTCATATAGAACGGCGTGTAGTCGCGTAACCATGCCAACAGCATGCACACCAGCACCAGCGCCGCAAGCCCGGGCAGGAAGATGCGGCGCTCGAGCGTGGCACTGGGTCGCAATATACCGATCAGCGCCAGCAATACAAAAGACGCGATTGAGCCAATCACAACTTCCACTAATGCCCCGCGACCCATAAGTTCAAGCGCGACACTGGGTCCGACCAGAAACGTTCCAGACAGAATCGACATTGCTGCCGAAATACTGAAATGCCGATCGTCGGCTTGCGCATAGTCGAGCGTGGGTTGTAGTGCGGACCAACCCTGAGTCCCTTCTGCTAGAAGCATTGGTATCAGGGGCGCCGCGAACAGGATGACTCCAGTCAACATTGGCGCTATTTCAGACGCGCGCCAGTGCGAGCGACGCGCCCACAACACCGCGGGCAATGCAACCAACGCCAGGACAGCGGTGGGATGTGCATGCAGGGCGAGACCGACTGCGAGGCCCAGCCATGCCCAGTTCCATACACTCTGATGCTGCGCCAGCTTGAGCATCAGGTGCATCTGCAACAGCACCGCTGCCTCGACCATCACCGTGTGCGTTGGGAAAATAGTACCCATCGACGACCAACTCGGCAGCGCAAGCAAGACAGCCCATGTGAGCCCGAGACTCTGGTCGCGAAGTCGCGTCCCCAGAAGATAGGCCAAGGGAAACTTCAACGACGCAAGCAACCCAACCCAAAGCAACGTCAAAGCCTGCGACTTGGTGATCGCCAAGACCGGCGCGAGAAGGTAGAACCAAACGGGGCCCAGATGAAAAAGCCCATTGAGAATTGGGCCACGGGCAATCGCCTCACCGCGTCCGATCTGCAGCGCAGCGACTAAATCCCGAGCAGTGTCCAGGGTCACAGTCGCCCAGTAATAGGGCAGAGCATGCGACAACATCAGCAACGCAATCACACCGATCCCGAACAGTTCGTGCCGGACAGGTGCCGCAGCGGGTGGCCTGGGCGAGTCAGCGACCACGATGCGATAGCCTTTGCCATTGGATCAATGGCGGCAACGTAGCAACGTCAACTTCCCAATGAGAGTAAGCGCCAGCACGCTGATCTGCCGCGTTCTCGCCAAACGCAAAGCCCGCAGCTGGTTTGCTGAGTGCTTTGTGTAGCGGATCGGTAGGGTAGTGCACCGGTCCTTGTCGCTGACTTGTGTGGTGGGACAAAAAGCAAACGGGCTGCTCGTAGGAGCAACCCGTTGGGTGTAACAAAGCTGGTTGGCGATGACCTGTCGCAGGCTTGGCAGCAAACGGGCATGCTCTGCGAGGAATCAACCGCATGATCGTGCACCGGTCCTTGTCGCTGACTTGTGTGGTCGGGCAAAAAGCAAACGGGCTGCTCGTAAGAGCAACCCGTTTGGTGTAACAAAGGTCCTTGGCGATGACCTACTCTCG
>JAWXCG010000059.1:0-4147 GCA_034440555.1 Pseudomonadota bacterium | reverse complement strand
TGCCAGGAATCCAATCGCGCGCACTCTTCATCAGGTCGACGAAGGGAAACTCATCGCTGAAATCAGAAATTCCGCCGATGTTGGCGCCGAGCGGCGCCAGCGGATCGGTGCCGGCCCAGGCCACGTTGCCAAGGGCCAGCATTACAGCCAGCGTTGTCACGCGCGCAATGCGCAACTCCAATCGCTTGATGACGGACAATCGGCGGTTCATTTCACCACTCCAGGGAGAGACGCTTCTCACAGAACCCCAAAACGCGCGAGTATCCGCCAAGCCAGTACGACTCTTGTTTTTCGGTCTGGCCAACTGATGATGTCGACTTGAGTGCTTCCGCTGTGCATTCCCATGCGGCACACCAAGCCGACGCGCAGTCACGAAACCGGCATGCAGACCAGTGTAACGATCTGGGCGTCGAGGCTGCCCGGCATCGAGCAGGGTCGCTGTACCTTACCCATAATCTGCTTTAGAACTGGTCAATTTCCATCGGCTCAAAATCGGCACTGCGACGTTTCGGAGCTACCGGCAATTCGTGGCGTCGGGTGTCGCCGACAACAATCTCGATGGGCCGGCTGCGCGCCGCTTTCTCGGTGGTCAGGTCGAGGTAGCGCACTTCATAAGTACCGGGCACGAGACCAGCCATCGTCTCGCCATCGGAATAGCGGATAAATGCGTGCCTCAAGCCGGTGCACCAACCAGGGCCCACAACACAAAGCTTCACATAGAGCGGAGCCGTCAGGCCGGTGTAGGTCTGGATCGAGCCGGTGCCGCCGTTGGCGAGTAATGGAATCTCCATGTTGCCGCCGGAGGGCCAAGGCTTGCCATTGGGCGAGAAGCGTTGCCAAGTGCGCTCCTTTGCATCGATGAATCGCTTTTGCGCGTTTCTTTCCTTTTCGCCAGGATCAGTTTGTTGAGCGATGACTCGTATTTCGGGTGACACGGACATTTCCCTAGGACGCGCCTCATCCTCCAAATTATTTTTGTCGATCACCAGCGGTTGCATGATGAAGATGAACATCCCGCCTGGCACGGTCAGCCCCCCGGCAACCACATGAACTTCTTGCCGAAACCGAACCATGCACACGCGATCCAGATCGCTATGTTGAGCGTCTGTGGCTGGCGATGGAATTGGTTGATGGCAAGCGCATTGATCAACACGCGCATGCTGCGCGGTTGAGCGTCGAGCAACGCCTGCGTCTATTTGCCCATGTCATCGATGAGGTGCAATGCGCACATGCCCGTCTACTCATCCACCGCGATATCAAACCTTCCAATGTACTGATCGATGCGGACGGGCGTGCCAAGTTGCTTGATTTTTGCATCGCGGAGCTGATTGACGATGCCGATGCGGCGCGCGCGTATTCGCCGGGCTGGGCCAGCCCCGAGCAGCGCGCGGGTGAGCACGTCGGACCAGCATCGGATCAGTATCAACTGGGGCTCTTGCTCGACGCCACGCTGCGCGATGCAGCGGATCGCGACGCGGCAGCGACCCAGACCGAACCGCGGACTCATCATCCCAACCGAGTGATCGACGTGCAGCGCTGGCCGTCGATGGCGTCATCGCGGCGCGCGGATCTGTACGCGATTTTGCGCAAGGCCACGGAACCTTGGCCGAGTGCGCGTTATGGTTCGGTCAGCGAGCTCGGCAATGATCGTGCCCAGTGGCTTGCGCATCAACCGGTGACGGCGCGTGGAGCTGGTTTGGGCTACACCTTTGCATGCGCGTTGCGGCGGCATCCTTTCGTTGCCACGGTCGGGTGCATCTGTCCAACTCCCGTGTGCATTGTTGCCAGTAGCGGTGCCAAGCGCATCCTGCATTCGCGATCGAACCCATCATCGCGCACCACGACGCGCGGTCTTCGCGCAAGTGCTTGTGTGCTATTCGTAACCACCGGCAAAGATGCGTTCCGGTCGATAAACATGCGGCTCGTTGCCGGCAGCTCCGGTGTTGGCGCGGAAAACGGCAAAATCTCCGATTCGCACCACGTTGCCGGGATTGGAACTGAGCTCGCAGGCGGCCAGATTGAAGCCGCGAATGGCGCCCGGTTCGCCGGCAAATAGTTCGCGACCGAATTCGCTGGCGCCCAGTGTGAGATTTCCGGACATGACGAGCTCGCCATTGGGCAGCAGAGCCATGGCCTCGGGCGTGATGCCGCGAGTTTCGTTGAGGCTTGTGGTGCCCCCAATGCTGCCATCCGTCACATGGACGGCACGCTCGCCGGCTTGGGTGGCGATAAACCAGACGCGCGTGCCATCGCTGACCGGCTCGACCGGAAACGAACCGGCGGCGCCAGGCTCAAAATCGAGCAAGCGACCGGTGCCAGCTGCGGTGCCATCGCGGGTGCAGGGCTCCAAGCCACCCTGGCCATCAGGATCGCAGGCATAGAAAACGCGAGCGCCGAAGCGCACCGTGTTGCGACTGCGCGCGTTGGCTTGTGGGTCGGGCAGCAGCTCGCTCAAACTGCCAGAGAAACCGGGCGCAAGATCAGGCAGCGGCAAGGTGCCAGCTGCACTGCCGTCGCTGACGAACAGCTCCACTCCGCGGGTTTGTTGCGCTGCTGCGAATAGAAGATTGTTGCCGGTTGCACCTCCGCCGACCGCAATGCCGCCGCGAATCGATGTCGACGCCGTGCCCGCGGCAAGATCGGTGACTGGTTCCAAACCGTCGCCAGCGGCGTTGATGCGCCACAGTTCCTCGCCATCGCTGGCGCGAACTCCGGCGATGAACAAGGTGCCAATTGCAGCGATCCAGGGTCCGATGAAACGCGTAGCGTCCGCCGGTATGCTCAATTCGACCGTACCGGCGGCGGTACCATCGGTGCGGAACACCCGCTTGAGAAACGCAGTGCTGATCGATGTGCGTGCCAGAAAATACGCGCTCTCGCCCAATGCGGCGAAATGCTCCGGACCAGTGCTGAGGCCGTTGTTGCCGGCCAGAGTTTCCGCAAGCTTGACAGTGCCGAGCATGCTGCCATCAGTGATCCAGGGTTCCGCGCCACTGGTGCCATCGCTACCGACGAACAACAAACGTTCACCAAGAGTCCCGCTGCGTGCCGGGTCGTTGAAGCTGCCCAGCCCGTCCGCCGGGACGCCGCTACTCGCACCCGGTGCAAGATCGATGATCGCTTGGGTGCCGGCAATGCTGCCATCAGTGCGCCACAGTTCGTAGCCAGTGGTCGATTGAAACGCGGAAAAATAGCCAATCTGCCGCGATGCGCTGGGTACGATGCGCGACATCATGCTGCTGCCCGGTGCGCTGCCGATGTCGGTGAGCCGGCCGGTCCCGAGCGCGCTGCCGTCGCTGCGCCATAGCTCCACATCGCCTGCGGCATCACTATGGCGGGCCAACGCCTGTCCGCTGACCGCAGCAAAAAAATCGAATCTGCGCTGTTGGTACTGATGTAGAACAGCCGCGCGCCGAGTGCCGTGTTGGCCGCCAGAAATCCCGCTGGCGAGCTACTACCAATGCCCGCGAACAGGTCACGCACACGCCGCGTGCCGCCTCCGCTGCCATCGCTGCACCACAACTCGTTCCCGCTGCTGCCGTCGTTACCGGCGAAACACACCTCGGTGCCGAAGCGCACCGTCTCATTGCCTGTAGTGAATCCAGCCATCGGCTCGATGTTGTCGATGACGTTCGCATCCGTGCTTCGCAGTCTGCGTGCCGTCGCTGCATCGCGCGCGATGAACAACAGGCGACCGTTTTGCTCGATCAGGCCAGTAGGGTCTGCGCTGGTGGTGCCTGTGGCAAAATCCGCGACCGGGCGAGTGCCTACTGCGGTGCCATCGCTCACCCACAGCTCGCGACCTGTGGCTGGCGTTGTCGCGGTGAAGAACACTTGCGCTCCGACGGCAACGAATCGTTGCGGGTTGCTGTTGCCGCTGCCACTGACCAGATCGCCGAGCGCGAATGTGCCGGTCACGGTGCCATCGCTGACGAATGGTTCGCAGCCGTTGCCAGTGCTGGCAGGGAAAAACACCAGCGATCCGGCAACCGTAGTTCGTTGCGGCAGTCCAGCCAACGCACAGTACCGCGCCGAAGCGAGGCGCGTTGCGACGCCAACCGGTGTAACCACATAGATGGCGTCGCCGATCGTATCGCGGGCGGCGACCAACAGCTGGTTGGCATTCAGGGCGACCAGGGGTTCGGCG
>JAWXCG010000058.1:0-30701 GCA_034440555.1 Pseudomonadota bacterium | reverse complement strand
TCCAGCCTCCGCTGCCATTCGGGATCAGCTCCACCAGATCAATCCGATCCTCAAAGATCGCTGTGATCCGGCCTTCGCTTTGTCCCAGGTAATTGTCCACATTGACTCGGTGCACGACGCCGTCAGGATCTTTCACCAACGCCACCGTGGAGGCATCTGTGCCCATCGTGCCCACCATGTCCAGGGCGTCAAGCGGAAAACCTTCCAGCGTTTCTCTGACTCGACTGCTGTCAGGAGATACCCCCGAATCTCCCTCTCCACCGGCGTCTCCGACGAACGGTGAAAAAGGATCGCGCATGTTATACGCGGTGTAGGGATAAGGTTCGTAGTCTTTCATCGGCGGCAGTGGGTCGACCGGAGCGCCTCGCTTCGCCTTGACGAGCGCGATATCCTGCTCGAGATCGCGCGTACCCGGCACACAGGCACTTTGCGTCAGGAGCAGTGTCAGAAGGCCGCATCGCCCTAGCATTTGGTTCAGTTTTGAGGTTTGAACTGTCATCATGCTGGCTCCTCAGGTAGAACCCGGTGTAACGGGGCGCGCTGGCACGGCGCCGCCCGGCGCGTTGGCTGCGGCTTCTGCGGCAATTTCGTCTTCATCCAGCGCCCGGTAGGTCTTGACCGTGCCCTCGAGCACCAGCTGCCCTGCCGGTATCTGATCTTTGCCCTTGGTAACGAGAATGGGTTTCAGTGACACGTCATGCATGGTCAGGATCACAACGCGCGGAAGCGCTGCTACGCCGCTCACGAATGCACCGAACTGGTGGTAGGTTCCGACCATTCGCAACTGAATGGGCCGCTCAGCATAAAACTGTTGAGGCACTTCCGGACCGGGTTCAAAGAGCTCGTTGTCAATGCCGGCGGATAGCGCGGTTTGCGACACGTCGACCAGAAGGTCCGGCATTTCGGTCTTGCTTGGCAGCTGACGAACCATCTGTCGCAGCAGATCTTCAACGTCTGCCAGTTGCTGTTTGTACTCTTCCAGGTTTACGACCCGACCCTGCTTGTCGATGAAGTCGCGCATCAGTTCTTTTTCTTTGGCCTGATCCTGGGTGAACTGCTCTTGCTTGGGTTTGACCATGAAATACCAGCCGATGCCGGCAACCACGACCAACACCAGGAAAGCGGCCACCATCTTGACCGGCATCGGCCAACTGCCATAGTTGTTGCGGTCCAGTTTCGAAAGATCGAACGAAGCCATAATCAACCTCCCGAGGGTGGTGGCGGGATTGCCCCACCGGGTGGTAGACCCGAGCCAGCTTCTTCTGCCGCCTCGATCTCTTCCTTAGACTTGCGCAGGGTCACCATCATGCTGAACTTGTACCTGGCAGTCTTGTCAGGTCCAGTCGCCTCACTTTTCTGCAGGTCCGGCTTGGATAGCCAGCGTGAGGTTTCCAGATTTCGCATGTAGCTCGAAATACGCGCCTGCGATTGCGCCATCCCTTCCAAGATCAGTGCTTCACCGTTCTGCTTGATATTGGTCAGCAGCACACCATCGGGGATGGTGCGCACCAGATCATCGAGCATGCGCACAGTTCCGGAACCACTGGCGCGCAATGTTTCGATGACTTCCTTGCGTTGCAGGAGCTTGTCGCGTTTTTCCTTGAGCGCATCGATTTCCTTGATCTTGGCCTCAAGCGAAGCGATCTCCTGAGTCAGCATGGTATTTCGCGCACCTTGGCCAGCCAGCATCTGACTCATATAGCCGCTTGCGCCAAACACGAGCAAGGCGCCAAGCGCAAGCGCAGCGCCGAGGATGGCGCCGAACTCTCGCTCACGTTGCTTGCGGCGCTCTGCGCGCCAGGGCAATAGGTTGATCTTGGCCATTAGTCGAAGCTCCTCAACGCCAGGCCGCACGCGATCAGCAGAGAAGGCGCATCTTGCGCCAGGGTCTGCGCCTGCACACGGTTCGAAAGCGTCATTCCTGCGAGCGGGTTGGCAATAATGGTCGGAACGCCGATTTGCTCCTCAACCATTTCGGCGACACCAGCGATTGAGGCGCAACCACCTGCAAGTACAACTTGATCCACCTTGCTGAACTCGGTGCCCGCGAAGAAGAATTGGAGCAGTCGACTGATCTGCTGCACCATCGCCTCCCTGAAGGGCTCCAACACTTCGATCTCGTAGCTCTCCGGTAACCCGCCCTGGCGCTTGGCCATTCCCGCCTCTTCATAGGAAAGGCCGTAGCGACGCATCACTTCGTCGGTCAGTTGCTTGCCTCCGAAGACCTGCTCGCGGGTATAGATGGTGCGTTGATTCTTGATCACGATCAGCGTCGTCATGGTGGCGCCGATATCCATCACCGCGACCGTCGCGTCCTTGGGCACGCTGAGCTGGTCGGCCACCAATTTGAACGCATTCTCGATAGCGAAGGCTTCGACATCCACGACTTTCGCGATCAGTCCGCCGATATCAAGCGCAGCTACGCGTACATCGACATTTTCCGTGCGCGATGCCGCCAACAAGACGCTCATCATCTCGGGGTTGTCTTTGACCGGTCCGAGGATCTCGAAGTCCAGACTGACCTCCTCGAGCGGGTACGGGATGTACTGTTGCGCTTCGGCCTGAATTTGACCTTCCAGGTCATCTTCGGACAAATCGGCCTGCATCGGGATCACTTTGGTGATCACCGCCGATCCCGACACGGCTGCGCAAGCGAACTTGGTCCGCGACCCGGATCGCTGCAAGGCGCGCTTGATCGCTTCGCCCACCGCCTCGACCTCAACGATGTTCTTTTCGACCACGGCATTTGGCGGTAAAGGCTCTACAGCGTAGTGTTCTACGCGATATCGCCCACCCGAAAGCCCAAGCTGGAGCAGCTTCACCGCAGTGGAGCTGATGTCTACGCCGACGAGCGGCGGTGATTTCGTGCTGAAGAGTGCCACCACTTTTTCCCCTTCCCACGGGCTCTTACGAGCGATATGTCAGTAGCCACATTAAATATCAAACTTAAGTGTAGATCAACACCCGCGTTTCTTGCCCTGGGTTGCCTCCCCTAAGGAAGGACCTCAGGCCGGGGTTCGAACCGACTCAAATGAGTTGCCGCCCCCTATACTTCCCGGCCCCAAACCGCAATTCCGGCGACGATGGCTGCCTCCTGGACACGAAGACTGCTGCGCTGGACCTTGTACTCTGGGCTTGTGGCCTGCGTTCTGGGCGTACTGGGCGTGGCCGTAGCGTACTGGTTACTGGCTCCTAGTCTGCCGGACACGTCGCAGATTCGAGACATCCGCTTGCAGGTTCCACTGCGGGTCTACAGTGCCGACGGCAAGCTCATCGCCCTGTTTGGCGAGACAAAACGCACACCGGTGAAGATCGAGGCCGTCCCTCGCCAACTCCGGCAAGCAGTGATGGCGATCGAGGATGCGCGCTTTGAAGAGCACCATGGGATCGATTTCCGTGGAATCGGGCGGGCGCTCTGGCTGATGACTACGACCGACCGCGACCGCGTTCCCGGCGGCAGCACGATTACCCAACAGGTTGCGCGCAATTTCTTTCTGAGCAACGAGTACTCGATGACGCGCAAGGCGTCAGAGATCTTTCTAGCCCTGAAGCTGGAGCGCGAACTGAGCAAGGACGAGATCCTGGGCCTTTACCTGAACAAGATTTTTTTTGGCTACCGCTGCTATGGCGTCGGCGCCGCCGCAGAGTTTTATTACGGCAAAACTCTGGATCAGCTCACCTTGGCAGAAAGCGCCATGCTGGCGTCGATTCCCAAGTTTCCTTCGACTGGGAACCCGCTGACCAATCCCGACCGCGCCACTTTGCGCCGGGATTATGTGCTGCAGCGCATGTTTGAGCTTAACTGGATCTCACAGGCAGACATGCTCGCCGCGCAGAACGAGCCCGATCGCGCGCACCCGCATGAGCCTGCTATCGAGCTTGATGCACCGTATGTGGCTGAAATGGTTCGTGTCGAAGCGATCGAGCGCCTCGGTACCGACGCCCTCAACAATGGCTATCGCGCTTATACCTCGCTGGATTCACGCTTGCAGGAGGCTGCCAATAGCGCGGTGCGCAAGCAGTTGATCCAGTTCGACCAGCGCTATGGCTATCGCGGTGCAGAGGCCAAAGTATCGGCACAGATCGCGACGCAACCGGAGGCGGCCAAACAGACTTTGAGCACGATTTCGGCGGTGGCCGGTCTGATTCCGGCGCTGGTCACCGAAGTCGACACGGAGTCGGCGACAGCGATGCTCGCTGATGGCCAGAGCGTTTCGCTCGACCTTGCGGCGGTGGCTTGGGCGCGTCCAAGGTTGGCGCCTCGAGGTATCGGGGCCAAGCCTTCGAGGGTGAACCAGGTACTTCAATCCGGCGACATAATTCGCGTCGTCAGGACCAATACCGGCGGCTGGCAGTTGGCTCAGATTCCCGCCGCGCAAGCGGCCCTGGCCGCAATTGACCCGGAGGACGGGGCGATTCGGGCACTCGTTGGCGGCTTTAATTTTTCGCTGTCCAAGTTTAATCGGGCAACACAAAGCAACCGACAGCCAGGCTCCAGTTTTAAACCTTTCGTATATTCAGCAGCATTTGAACGCGGCTTCACACTGGCGTCGATCGTCAACGATGCGCCACTTTCGTTTCCCGACCCCAGTTCGGAAGGCGGCGTATGGAAACCCCAGAATGACAATGAGGACTTCAATGGCCCCATGCGTCTGCGCGAGGCCATGGTCAGCTCGCGAAACTTGATCTCAGTGCGCCTGCTCGATGCGATGGGAGTTCGTTACGCTCGCGAATATATTCAACGCTTTGGCTTCCCCGAAACGGCGCTACCGGAGAATCTATCGCTGGCGCTCGGTACCAGTTCGGTGTCGCCGGTCGGTCTCGCCCGGGGCTATGCGACGTTTGCGAACGGCGGCTACTTAGTCAACCCCTACGTGGTCTCGCGCATAGAAGATGATCGCGGCAAAGAGCTGTTCGCGCTGCGCCCAGCGCGTGCCTGCCGGCGTTGTCCCGAGCGCATGACAGCAGAATTCCGACCGAACGATGCATCGTCTCAGGACCTTTCAGCTTTGCTTGACGACGGCCCAGCGGCTGCGCCAGTAAGCGTAATTCCTGCGGCAGCGCCCGAAATGACAGCGGGACCAAATACCTCACTGGCACCGCGCAAGATCGATGAACGCAACGCCTTTTTGATCACTTCGCTACTGCGTGACGTGGTCTTGCGTGGCACCGGTCGCGGCGCGATGGTGTTGGAGCGGCATGATTTGGGTGGCAAGACCGGCACCACCAACAACCATCGTGACGCCTGGTTTTCGGGCTTCAACAGCACCTTGGTAGCCAGTGTGTGGATGGGACACGACGACTTCAGCCCGCTCGGCGAGGGCGAATTCGCCGCTCGTACCGCCCTGCCCATCTGGATCGACTTCATGCGCGCCGCGCTCGAAGGCGTGCCGGAAGCCCCGCTTGAAGTCCCGCCGGGAGTGAGCACAGCACGCATATCCGCGAGCGGCCATCTGTTGCAGGGGGGCGATGATGGCGGGGTGCTTGAGTTCTTCAAGAGTGAGGATCTGCTCAAGTTATCGGCAACCGACGCCGGCAATCGGGCTGACCAGAACGTCGAGCAACAGGCCCTTGACCTCTTCTGATCGTCGCCCCAAGAATTCTTCCGTGCGCCGCCAGAGCAGCGTACGGCAACAGCTGGCTGTCGAAGCTGCGCGCCTGATCAGCGAACAAGGCATCCGCGATTATGGGATGGCCAAGCGCAAGGCCGCTGAGCGCATGGGTATCGATAGTGAATTCGCGCTGCCCTCGAACCGGGAAGTGGACGCCGCACTTCACCAGCATCAGACACTCTTTCAGAGTCTCGACCAGCCGCGCTGGCTGCGTGAGCGACGCGTGGCTGCCGTCGAGGCAATGCGCTTCTTCGAGCGCTTTGATCCACGGTTGGTGGGCGCGGTACTCGAAGGAAATGCAGACCAGCACTCTGCAGTGTGCTTGCACTTGTTCTGTCAACATCGAATGGATGTGGAGAACTGGCTGTTGGAGCGTCACATTCCTTTTGACACGGACGAGCGGCGTATTCGGCTTGATGCGCATCGCGACGGGTTGGTTCCGGTTTTGCGCCTGAGTGCCGACAATTTGCCGTTCGACCTAAGCCTGTTTGATCGCGATGGACTGCGCCAGGCGCCACTGGACCGCATCACCGAGCGCCCAATGCGACGCGCCCACATCGATGCCGTAATCGCCCTGATTGACTAAGCGATCGCGACAAACTGCGCAAACCCAATCGCCACGCCAAGCGGGGTGATTCCCAATGGATAACAAGGCCGGATCAGCGCTGAATGATATGCGTGTAGTCGCGCGGCGGAGCGCCAGTGTAAATCTGCCGTGGCCGGCCGATCTTGGCATCGGCAGTCAGATTCTGCTCCAGCCAGTGCGCTACCCATCCTGTAGTGCGAGCGATCGCAAACATGACCGTGAACATTTCAGTCGGAATCTTCAGCGCCTTGTAAATGAGACCAGAGTAAAAATCGACATTGGGGTACAACTTGCGCTCGATGAAGTACGGGTCTTTCAGCGCTGCTTCCTCAAGCTTAAGTGCCACATCAAGCAAGGGATCCTGCACACCCAGCGCGTTGAGCACTTTGTGGCACATCTCGCGAATGATGGTCGCACGCGGATCGAAATTCTTGTAGACGCGATGACCGAAACCCATCAGGCGAAAACCGGAGTTTTTGTCTTTGGCTTTTTCGATGGCTTTTCCGACTTGATCGGGGGTGCCGATTTCACCGAGCATCTTCAGCACTGCTTCGTTCGCCCCACCATGCGCCGGTCCCCACAATGCCGCAATACCGGCGGCAACGCAGGCATAGGGGTTAGCGCCGGTGGAACCGACCATGCGCACGGTCGATGTCGAAGCATTTTGTTCGTGATCAGCGTGCAGGATGAACAGCAGATCAAGCGCCTTGGCCGCGACATCGGGCAGGTCCAGCGGCTCGGACGGAACCTCAAACATCATGTGCAGAAAACGCGTGCAGTATTCAAGGTTGTTGCGTGGATAACGGATCGGCCAGCCGATGGTGTAGCGATAACACGCAGCAGCAATCGTCGGCATCTTCGCGATCAGGCGAATCGCGGCGAGCTTGCGCTGTGCCGGATCCTCGATATCCAAAGTGTCGTGATAAAATGCCGCCAGCGAACCGATCGTGCCGCACAGCATTGCCATCGGATGTGCGTCGTAGTGAAAGCCATGCAGGAAAGTCTTGATCGACTCATGCATCATCGTGTGATGCGTGACGTCGTGCTCAAAGGTGCGGAACTGATCTGAGCTGGGCAGCTCGCCATTGATCAGCAAATACGAGGTTTCGAGAAAATTGGAGTGCTTGGCCAGCTGCTCGATCGGATAGCCGCGATACAGCAGCACCCCAGCGTCACCATCGATATAGGTGATGGCACTGCGACAACTGGCTGTCGACATGAAACCGGGGTCGTAGGTGAACATTCCGGTTTCTTTGTGCAGCTTGCCAATGTCGATGGCGGCCGGACCCACCGAACCAGTCAGTACCGGCAGAGTGGCGGATATATTGCTGTCGCTTTGGGTCAGCACCACATTCGAGGACACAGACTATCTCCTGATGAATCGGCAGATTTCGGATCCGTCAGCGCAGCGAATCTGACCGCAACGCCTCGAACCCGCGCCGTTGGCCCCATGCCGGTGCGGCGTACTTTCCAATTATCGCATGCGGTGGTGTCAGCGCGAAGTTGAGCGCCGGGGCACTGAACGCAGACTCTCCACCCGTCACCAACTTTCACGCTTGCACAAATGCAAACGCCGTCTCCCAAGGGACACGGCGTCGGCGATTATCGTGTGCGGCGCATAGCGCCAAACGGATTTACTTGGCGTAGCGCTTGCGGAACTTGTCCACTCGGCCACCGGCATCCATGATCTTGTGCTTGCCGGTGAAGAACGGGTGCGACTGGCTGGAGGTTTCTACCTTGATGACCGGGTACTCCTTGCCATCTTCCCACTTGACGGTTTCTTTGCTCGTCATTGTCGAACGAGTGAGAAACTTGAAATCACAGGAGATGTCGTGGAACACCACGTCATGGCTTTTCGGGTGTGTATTGGGCTTCATGGCGAGGGTCCGGCCGAGTAAAGGGCGGCATTGTAGCTCTGAGTCACTGGTTCAGGCAAGTGTGCCGGGACACTCTTGTAGCGAAGCGCATTCTGCAAACTTGGCGCGCCAGCTGATTATGGCGTCGCAATGCCCAATCCCGAGCGAATGAGCTGGCCAAACCGGTCACGATCGTAGCGCAGCATAATCCGGGCCTGGGCTGGGGCCTCACCCCGTTGCCACCAGTCCACGACCGTGGCCCCGCGCGTCAATGCGCCGTCCAATTCGACCGCCACCGGCCTCAACGCCCATTCCAGCACGCCATCCGGCGCCACCGTTGCGGCGATGGCGAGTGCATCGGCGGCGGCCCAAACCTCCGCATTGCGCGTGCGCCGCATCCAGTCGCGGGTTTTGCGCGATATCGCCTGGTAGAACCGCGCGGAATCGGTCGCCGCCTGCAACCATTGCTCGGACTCGGCGAATGGAATGCCGTGTGCGAGCGTAGCCTCCCAATCGACCAGATCGAACGACGGCCAGCGCGAAAAGACGATGTGCGCCGCCTCGGGGTCAAACCCGGTGTTGAATTCCACGGGAATGCGCGCGACGTTGCCGCGACCGGTGACCGCCCCGCCCATAATCACCAATCGCTTCACGCGTGATGGCAGTGCCGGATCCAGGCTGATTGCAAGCGCAAGATTGGTCAGTGGACCAAGCATCACGAAGGTGAGTTCGTTGGGATGCTGATGACTCAGGCGGATCATCGCCAGTGCTGCGTGTTCGCTCTGTGCCACGCGCGCGGAGTCGGTATAGCCGATGTCGCCGAAGCCATCGAGACCATGCACGAACGCTGCATCATCGGCCGGCTGCACCAATGGTGCGCCTGCACCTGCAAAGACTGGCGTTTCGGCACCGATCACCTGCAAGAGCTTGAGCGCATTACGTATTGTGTGCGTCAATCCGACATTGCCGGCAGCGATGGTCAGCGCGATGACCCGCACGTCAGGCTGTGCAAACGCAATCAGGATGGCGAGGGCATCGTCGACGCCCGGGTCAGTGTCGATCAGCAGATGATGGCGGTAAAGCGTCATTGGATTAGCTCCGGCTTGCGCGCCACGATAACCGCCCGCGCCCATCCCCACCACCTGTCTGCCGGCTGCCGCACGATCCTGGCAGCGTCAAACCCGACGCTGCGCAGGCGTTGCGGCAGGTCCCCGGCGTAGTCACGGAAACTCAGCACCCGCCGGACGCCACGCAAGTGGTCACAGTGATACTCAGGCGGCAACAGGTGCACAATGCTTCCGTCGACGGCACGCCGCGCACGCTCGACGGTGACCGCTGCTTCGGTGCCGAGAGGTACGGTGAAAACGAATGCGCCACCCGGCTTCAGTACCCGAAGCACCTCGGCGAATCCGGCACGATCATCGGCGACGTGCTCGAACACGTCCGAGCAAGTAACCAGATCAAAACGCTCGGCGGCGAAGCTGAGCCGTTCGACGTTTTCGCAACGCACCGAGTCATCAAGTTCGGTGCCGGCGAGGTCTTCCATGTACTCAGACAGGGTCAATGCCAAAACCTTGCGCTTCAAGTACTCGACCCAGGCGCCGCGCGAAGACAATTCATACACGGTCGAGCGCGCCAAATGGGGACACTCGTTCAACACAACGCTGGCCAGCGACATATGCACCGGGCTTGCGGCGCAGCGCAGGCAGCGCACGCCCATCTCGGTATCGGCGAGTCGCAGCAGCAAGCTCGGGCCGCACATCGGGCAACTCTGCAAGCGCATTGCGAACGCTTTGACCTGCGCAATGCGCCACGCTGCGCCCAGTCTGGCAACGATGGTACGCAGTCTATTCACGCCTCAGCAAACCGCGCACCAGCGCCGATCCAGCGAGCGATCAAGGTATCGGCCGCAGCCGGAGCGTGCTGCAGCAGCCACTCCGCTGCGTCGCGCAACGCGGGCAACTCGGCACCATGTCGCGATAGATCGGCGACTCGAAATGCGATCATCCCGGTTTGACGGGTACCCAGCATTTCGCCGGGACCGCGCAGCTCCAGATCTTTCTCGGCAATACGAAACCCGTCGTTGGTCTCACGCATCACGCGGATACGCTCGCGGGCCAGTTCCGACAGCGACTGGTAGAGCAATACACAACTCGATTGTGCCGTGCCACGTCCGACGCGACCCCGCAACTGGTGCAGCTGCGCCAAGCCCATGCGCTCTGCGTTCTCGATAACCATCAGACTGGCATTGGGAACATCAACTCCCACTTCGATAACGGTGGTGGCTACAAGCAGATTGAGCTCGCCGTTCTTGAAGCGATCCATCACTGCCCGCTTTTCCTTCGGTCGCAGGCGGCCGTGGATCAGACCGATATGTAATTCCGGCAGCACCGAACGCAAATGATCGAAGGTGACTTCTGCCGCCTGCGCTTCAAGCTGTTCGGACTCCTCAATCAGCGGACAGACCCAATAGGCTTGCCGCCCCTCGCCACAACCAATGCGAATGCGCTCGATCACTTCATCGCGCCTTACTGCCTTCAATGCCACTGTCCGCACCGGCGTTCGCCCGGGTGGCAGCTGATCGATAACCGATGTATCCAGATCCGCATACGCCGCCATCGCCAAGGTGCGCGGAATGGGCGTCGCGGTCATCACCAGTTGATGTGGAACGTTGTTGCCATCAATACCCTTCTCACGTAGCGCCAGGCGTTGGTGCACGCCGAAGCGATGCTGTTCGTCGATCACCACCAGACCCAGTCGGCGGAAACTCACCGCCTCCTGCATCAGCGCGTGGGTGCCAATGATCAAGTCGGCAGCACCAGCGATTTCAGCCAGCACCTTGTCACGCGCACGCCCCTGCACTTTTCCAGTCAGCCAAGCGACACGCACTCCCAGTGGTTCCAGCCACTGCGAGAAGCTGCGCAGATGTTGTTCGGCGAGAATTTCAGTCGGCGCCATCAGCGCCGCCTGGAACCCGCCGTCAATCGCTACCAGTGCAGCAAATGCCGCTACTACTGTCTTTCCCGATCCCACATCACCCTGAACCAGACGCAGCATCGGAGACGACTGCAGCAGATCGTTGTCGATCTCCGCCAGCACGCGCAGCTGTGCGTCGGTCAATTGAAACGGCAGGGCAGCCAGCAACGGCTCGCGACGCGACGACTTCGCAAGCAGGCGGGCACCCGGCTGCATGCGGATGCTGTGCCGCAACCGGCGCATACTCAGCTGATGCGCCAGCAACTCGTCGATCGCCAATCGTCGCTGCGCCGGATGGCTGCCATCCATTAGTGCGCCGATGTCGTCTTCTGCGGAAGGCGCATGCACCTTCCACAATGCTGCGCGCAGGTCACCCAGATCCAAGCGCTTGCGCAGCGCTTCCGGCAGCACGTCCAACTCCGCGCTGGATGGCATCAGGCGCAGGGAATCGCGAACCAGACGCAGGATGCTTTTCTGCCCGAGTCCCTCGGTTGCCGGATAGACCGGCGTCAATGCGGTATCCAGCGGCGCGTCGAAGGCAAGCCGCTTGTATTCCGGATGGACGATTTCCAGACTTTGCGCACCTTGGCGCACCTCGCCAAACACCCGAAAACGTGCGCCGGGCTCAAACGCGTCGACCTGTTGCGCGCGAAAATGAAAAAAGCGCAGCATCAGGGTGGCGCCGGATGCATCGTCGATCGCAACACGCAGCAGCGGGCGAAAACGAAATGAACGTTCAACGCCACTGACCACACCTTCGACCTGGGCCACTTTGCCAACGACAAGTTCGCGAATCGGCGTTAGCCGGGTCCGATCTTCATAGCGCACTGGCAGATGGAACCAAAGATCCTGCAGGCAGCGGATGCCCAGACGCTCCAGCGCCTGCGCGTTGGCCGGTCCGACGCCTCGCAACGTCGATACTGGCTCCAATCCCGGTGTTGAGCCTTCTTGCATCGCAGATTCGTCTGCGTCCTAGTTATCCAGAACCATTACCGCATCCATCTCCACCGCTGCTGAGCGCGGCAGGGACGCAACTCCGATAGCGGCCCGGGCCGGATATGGGGCCTCGAAAAAGGTGGCCATGATGCGATTGACCTCAGCGAAATTGCCAAAGTCGGCAAGGTACACGTTGAGTTTCACGATGTCGCACAGATCGCCGCTGGCCGCGCGACAAACCGCGCGCAAATTTTCAAATACGCGTTGAATATGCACCGCGATCGGCCCCTCGACCAGCTGACCGGTTGCAGGATCGAGCGGAATCTGTCCGGACAGATATACGGTGTTGCCACAGCGTATCGCCTGCGAATAAGTGCCGATTGCCGCCGGCGCGTGTTCAGTGCTGATGATCGAGCGCGACATGGAAAATTTCCAGACATGGGGACGAGGATTCTGTCTGTTGTGGACGACGCCGACAAGCACGACGCACGATCTTGCAGAAAAAACTGCACTGCGTCAGCCGATGAAGCGGGTGACTCCGTGCACGACTGAAGCCCGCCGCACGCGCCGCACCACGTCGGCCAGATGTTTGCGACTCTTCACCTCGATCACAAACAGCATGGTCGCGGTACTCAGGTCACGCTCCTGGTATTCCACCGTGTCGATATTGGAATCGCGCTCCGCAATCGCCGCCGCCACGGTAGCCAGCACGCCGGGCTTGTTATCGACGATCACCTTGAGCGCCACCTTGAAATCGCCCTTCACCTGGCGGTCCCAAGCGATCTGAATCCAGCGCTCCGGCGATTTGCGCAGCTCAGGCACATTCGGACACTCTTGCTGGTGCACGACGATTCCTTTGCCTGCGGAAAGAAAACCGAACACTTCGTCACCCGGCACCGGATGACAACAGTTGGCAAAACTGATCACGCCACGTTCGGCACCCGAGATCAGGATTTTTTCCCGTGGGGTGCGCATCTGCAGCGTTTCGGGCTTTGATTCGTCACGCAAGAGCGCGCGCGCCACTTGTTCGGGCATGCGATTACCCAATGCGATTTCGGCCAGGAGTTCTTCCAGGCGACGCAGGCGCTGTTCGCCCAGGTACGCATCAAGCGCGCCGGCTGGAAGATTATCCAGGGAGGCGCCGAGTGACTCCAGCGCTCGATCCAGCAGGCGATGTCCGATCTCGATTGCGTCCTCATGCTGCATCTGCTTGAGTGAATGCCGAATCGCCGTGCGCGCGCGACTGGAAACGACAAAGTCGAGCCAGCCGATCTGCGGCTGCGCGCTGGCAGCGGTGATGATCTCAACCGCCTGCCCGCTGACCAGGCGAGTGCGCAATGGCACCAGTTTGCGGTCGACCCGCGCCGCCACTGCGTGGTCGCCAACATGTGTGTGCACAGCGTAGGCAAAGTCGAGCGCAGTGGCATTGCGCGGCAACGCCAGAATGTCGCCCTTGGGCGTGAACAGATAGACCTCGTCCGGAAACAGGTCGACTTTTACACTTTCGACGAACTCCAACGGCGAGCCGCTGTTCTCGCCAGCATCGACCAGACTGCTGACCCAGGCGCGTGCCCGCGATTGCGCCGCATTGCCCGAAGCCGCGTCGGTTTTGTAGGCCCAGTGCGCCGCAATGCCGCGCTCGGCGAGAAGATCCATATCTTCAGTGCGAATCTGCACTTCAATCGGCGTACTCGAAGGCCCAAACAGCACAGTATGCAGACTCTGGTAGCCGTTGTTCTTTGGGATGGCGATGTAATCGCGAAACTTGCCTTCATGCGGCTTGAACAAACCATGCACAAGTCCGAGCGACATGTAGCACTGCATGGTTTCTGGCACCACCACTCGCACACCAAATACGTCCATCACCTGCGCCAGGGTTTTGCGTTCGCCGCGCATCTTGGAATAGATGCTGTAGGGCGACTTTATGCGGCTGACGATGCGACAACTGATGTTCTCCCGATCCAATTGGGCGATGATCTGCTGATGGATGCGGTTGACGACTTCCTGGCGGCTGCCATAGCTGACGGCGACGCGCTGGGCCAGCACACGATGCCGCATCGGATGCAGCGCAGCGAAGCCCAGATCCTGCAGCTCAGCCTTGATCCGGTTCATGCCCAGACGCTGCGCAATTGGAGCATAGATTTCGAGTGTCTCGATCGCGATGCGCTGGCGCGAGTCGGGGCTCATCGAGCCGATCGTACGCATGTTGTGCAGACGATCAGCCAACTTGATCAGAATGACGCGCAGGTCGCGCGACATCGCCATCACCATCTTGCGGAAACTCTCCGCATTGGCTTCCTGACGGCTCTGAAATTTCACCTGGTCGAGTTTGGTCACACCATCGACCAGGTCAGCGACCGCCGGACTAAACATGGTCTCCAACTCGGCGCGGGTGACGTCGGTGTCTTCCAACGTATCGTGCAGGATCGCGGCGCAAATGCCTTCGCCATCAAGCCGCAGCTCGGCGAGGATTCCGGCCACAGCGAGCGGATGGGTGATATAGGCCTCGCCACTGCGACGGGTCTGGCCATGGTGGGCGCGGTCACCTACCTCGAATGCGCGAAAAACCATCTGCCGCGCATCAACCGGAAGGTACTCGGCAAGCTTCTGATCAAGCGCGTGCCACTCTGCCGGATATCCGGAGGCGGGGACCGCGACAGATGTCGCCACCGCTTCCATGGTCGACTCCAGGGTCAGGCTATACTGGAGCTACGACAATGAAAAGCGGCGGCGTGAGGCATCAGAGATCGTCGCCTTTGGACAAATCGTCGTCAGCCACTTCCTGTGCTGCCCATTCCAGTGCTTCGCGCTCGGCGCGTTCGCGCTCCTGGCGATCGATCTGGGCGAGCAAGTCCTGGGTGATCTTGCCGCTCGCGATTTCGCGCAACGCGGTGACCGTGGGCTTGTCATTGTCGGACTCAATCAGCGCCTGCGCGCCCTTGGACAACTGACGCGCACGTTTCGTGGCCATCAGCACCAGTTCAAATCGATTTTCGACCACTTCGAGGCAGTCTTCTACGGTAATGCGTGCCATACGGGTTCCTGAATCTCTTGAAGAATCAGCAGATTAGCTGGTCGTGCAGGATAGCAGACCGCGTCCCGAGGGCGCAATTATCATTGAAATCAGTATCTTGCGCCATGTTCCGCAATCGTTGTCGTAACCCACTGAGGCGCACACGAGTACCGCTCGGCCGACTCCCATTGCCCGGCAGCGGCCACTCGTTATCCATCAGCATGCCGTCGCGATCAGGACAACAGACGGTCGACCAGAGTTTTCAAGTGCTCCGACTGCACGCGCTGGCGCAGGCGGGAGGCATGCACGATCGTTGAGAGGTCCTCAAGGGCGCGCTCGAAGTCATCATTCACGATGATGTAGTCGAACTCATGCGCGTGGCCAATTTCGGCACGCGAGCCATTGAGCCGACGTTTGATGACTGCTTCCGAGTCCTGGGCACGACTGCGCAGTCTGCGTTCCAACTCTTCGCGCGACGGCGGCAAGATAAAAATGCTGATCGCCTCGGGCATCAGATGCCGCACCAAACGGGCACCTTGGTAATCGATCTCCAGCAATACATCGACGCCCTGGGCGAGCTGCTGCTCTACTGCGCTGCGCGCCGTGCCCTTCAGATCACCGTGGACAATGGCGTATTCGAAAAACTCGCCGCGATCGACCATCTCCATGAAGGTTGCGCTACTGACGAAATGGTAATGCACACCGTCCTGCTCACCGGGCCGTGGCCCGCGCGAGGTGTACGAGATAGACAGCTTGATTCCACGCTCGCGATTCAACAACGCGTTGACCAGGGTCGATTTTCCGGCGCCAGAAGGTGCCGCCACAATGTAGAGACTACCACTCACGGTGCACTCCCTATTCGATGTTCTGGACCTGTTCGCGCAGCTGCTCGATCAAAACTTTCAACTCCACCGCAGCCTGGGTGGTGCGGTTGTCCACCGATTTCGATCCCAGGGTATTGGATTCACGGTTGAACTCCTGCATCAGAAAATCGAGACGGCGACCGACCGCTTCGGATGATTTCAAACGCTGCCGGGCTTCCGCGATGTGCGAACCGAGACGTTCGATCTCCTCATCCACATCGAGTTTCTGTAGATAGAGCAGCAATTCCTGCTCCAGTCGCCCCGGATCCAACGGTTGCTTAAGGTCAGCGAGCTTGGTTTCCAGTTTCTGTCGCAGACCCAGGCGAATATCCGGCAGCCATTCGCGCACCAGCTTGACCACTGCTGCGATCGCGTCCAGACGATCCAGCATTACCGCTCGCAATCGCTCGCCTTCGCGGGTTCGCGTAGCGATGAAGTCATCCAGCGCGGTCTCAAAAAGCGCAATGGCGCCGTCGAACAAACTGGTCTGGTCGAGGTCCGACTCCACCACCAGACCCGGGAATGACAGAATCTCAAATCGACTCGCGGGCACCGCCCCAGGCAGCGCAACGGCTACCTCCTGCTCCAGCTGGCGAAGTGAAGCCAGAAGTCCCGCATCCAATGTCAGTCGACCCGGCGTCGGCGTGCCGCGATAGCGCAGGTTGATGTCGACCTTGCCGCGCGACACACGCTTCTCGATCAGCTCGCGCAGCTTGCCTTCAAGCGCTCGGAACTCCTCCGGCATGCGAAAACTCATCTCCAGATAACGATGATTGACCGAGCGCAGCTCCCACACCAGACGGCCGCGCAGAGTCTGCCCTTCAGCACTGGCATATGCAGTCATGCTACGAATCATGGCGGGCGCGTCCTTGTTCGAGGGTCGGCAATGGTACGCTTTCGCGCCTCGCATTCCCATGATCACCATGACTGACACAAACGCCATCACGCAATCCACCCGACCCAGTGGCCGCGCCCCGGACCAGTTGCGCGAAGTCCGGATCGAACGCCATTACACCCGCCACGCAGAAGGATCGGTATTGGTCTGCTTCGGTGACACCAAGGTGTTGTGCACCGCCAGCGTCGAGGAAAAGGTGCCTGCGTTCTTACGCGGCAAGGGCGAAGGTTGGGTCACGGCCGAGTACGGCATGCTGCCGCGCGCCACCAACAGTCGCAACCAACGCGAGGCTGCATCCGGCAAGCAAGGCGGGCGCACTCTGGAAATTCAGCGGCTTATCGGACGTGCTTTGCGCGCGGTTGTCGATCGCGCCGCGCTGGGCGAGCGCAGCATCACGCTCGACTGCGATGTGCTGCAAGCCGATGGCGGCACCCGCACTGCCGCAATTACTGGCGCGTATGTCGCATTGGTCGATGCTGTACGCACACTGCAAAAACGTGGTGCGATCAAGCGCGATCCGATCTACGGACAAGTGGCCGCGGTGTCGGTGGGCATCTGGCAATCACTGGCAGTACTGGATCTTGACTACGCCGAAGATTCGGCCTGCGAAACCGACATGAATGTGGTGATGAACGACGGACTCGGATTCATCGAACTGCAGGGCACCGCAGAGGGACACGCGTTCCGCCGCGATGAGCTGGATCGCATGCTGGGTCTGGCGCAGCATGGCATCGGCACCTTGTTGCAGAAGCAGCGCGAGGCGCTCGCGCAGTGATGCGATGGGTCGTAGCCACGGGTAATCGCGGCAAGCTCGACGAAATTCGTGACGTACTTTCGGGCACCACGATTGAGCTTGTCCCGCAGTCGGACCTGGGCATCGCCGACGCCGAAGAAAGCGGCCTGACCTTTGTCGAAAATGCGTTGATAAAAGCGCGCAACGCGTGTCGTGCATCGGGCATGACCGCGCTAGCGGACGATTCCGGGCTGATCGTGGATGCCCTGAATGGCGCACCGGGACTGATCACCGCACACTACGCGGGGGTGCACGGCGACAGCAGCCGCAACATCGCCAAACTGCTGCACGAAATGCGCGATGTACCCGATACGCAGCGCGGTGCCTGCTTCTATTCGGTGCTCGTGTTGTTGCGCCACGCCGATGATCCGCAGCCGCTGATCGCCGAGGGTCGCTGGTACGGACGCATTCTTCGTGAAAGCAGCGGCAGCGGTGGCTTCGGCTACGACCCGATTTTTTTCGATCCCGAATCCAATGTGTCCGCAGCAAGCCTCGACCCTGCGGTCAAGAACCGCATCAGCCATCGCGGACGCGCATTGGCAGCACTCCTCGCCCAATTGTAGGAGCGGAGCAAGCCGCGAAGCGCATGCCCTGCTGCGCCGGAAACGATCAATGAGCAATGCGCTGCGTGGCTGCCTTCAACTACGAACCTGATCATTCCGCGTCCCGAAAAGCGCCTACAATCTTTCATGCTTACCACTCCGCCAACCTCGCTGTACATCCATATTCCGTGGTGCGTAAAAAAGTGCCCCTATTGCGACTTCAATTCCCACGAGCAGCGCGGAGCTTCGCAGGAGCTGGCATACGTCGATGCACTACTCGCCGATCTGGACGCGGATCTTGAGCAGTTTCCGTGGATGCGCGAGCGTCACATTCAGACCGTCTTCTTCGGCGGTGGCACGCCCAGCCTGTTTTCAGTCGATTCGATTGCACGGATACTTGATGGCGCGCGCTCGCGCCTGCACATCGATACCGCGTGCGAAACGACACTGGAGACCAATCCCGGCACGATCGAGCACGGTCGCTTCGATGGCTACGCGCGTGCCGGCGTCAACCGCGTAAGCTTCGGAGTACAGAGCTTCAATGACGCAGCGCTCAAGCGCCTGGGACGCATTCACGACACAGACGAAGCACGGCGCGCGGTCGCCGAAGCACAGAACGCTGGCATCGCCGAAATCAATATCGATCTGATGTATGCGCTGCCCGAGCAACACATCGAGCAGGCGTTGTTCGATGTCGAGCAGGCGATGTTGCTCGGCCCAACGCACCTCTCGCACTATCAGCTGACATTGGAACCCAACACCGTATTTGCGGCACATCCGCCGAAGCTGCCCGACGATGACACTGCCTGGGACATGCAGGAGCAATGCCAGGCCTTGCTCGCCTCTGCAGGATTTGCGCAGTATGAAGTCTCGGCCTATGCCAGCCGCGATCACCGCTGCCAGCACAATCTCAATTACTGGCGCTTCGGCGATTACCTCGGAATCGGCGCTGGCGCGCACGCCAAGATCAGCGATGCGGATGGGCAGCGCATCCTGCGCCCTTGGAAAGTCAAAAGCCCGCGCGTCTACCTCGAGCATGCGACCACACCGGCACGCCTCGGTGGCATGAGTGAAATCACCAGCGAACAACTGCCTTTCGAATTCATGCTCAATGCGCTGCGGCTCAACGAAGGCTTCGATATCGGACAATTCGAAACGATGACCGGGCTTGCCCGCGGGCAGATCGCTGCGCAACTCGGACAGGCTCAGAAGCAGGGCTGGCTTGAAGAAATCGCCGTTGGCCGTTGGCGCCCCAGCGAACTGGGCAGCCGCTTTCTCAACAACCTGATCGAGCTGTTCTTACCCTGATGCATTCGCGTAGCTCAGTTAAGGAAGGTCTGAATAAGTCACGACGTCGTCTTCGCCACACTGCGTATTGCGCGCCAAACCCCAAAAAACCTGCGGTTTTTCGCCCCCTGACTCAGGGGGCTATCGCGGCTCCGGACTCGTTCAGAGGTTTCCTGAGCGCAAGAGTGCCGTCGCGGTTCACTGCTAGACTGACTGCAGTCAGGTGCCCGTAGCAACGGGTGAAACGGGAAGCCGGTGCAAATCCGGCGCTGCCCCCGCAACGGTAAGGTTCGAACGTTCTTCAGTCACCACTGCGCAAGCGGGAAGGTGAAGAACTGATATCACCGGTGATCACCGGTGATATCGCGGCCCAGCCCGGAGACCGGCCTGACGACAACCTGAGGCATCGCGGCGGGCGATGATGGGGTCGCCTGCCGCGCGTTTCGTGCTGCGGAACGTCTTCATCTGCTCCCACCTTGCCCCAATCATCAACAGCGGGTGAGCTTTGGAGCTTCAATGAACACAATACATCTTTCCATTCTTTGCGCGGCCTTGGTTGCTGCGCTGCCGGTCTTCGCCGCTGATGGTGACGCGTCTGTCCCAGCAAGCCAGGACGAAGTCCTGGTCACTGCTCGGCGCATAGCCGAAACCGTTGACGACACCCTCGCTACGGTGAGTGTCATCACACGCGAGGACATCGAGCGCAGCCAGGCTCCAGATCTGCTCGAGCTGTTGCGCCTGCAGCCCGGAGTCGACCTGGCC
Organism: Pseudomonadota bacterium; assembly: GCA_034440555.1. GTDB lineage: Bacteria > Pseudomonadota > Gammaproteobacteria > Xanthomonadales > Ahniellaceae > 0-14-3-00-62-12. The sequence continues at coordinate 10,580 of JAWXCG010000058.1, read as the reverse complement.
CGCACCGGCGGCAGCGGACAGAGCACATCGCTGTTTCTGCGTGGCAGCAACTCAAATCACACTTTGGTATTGATCGATGGCGTGCGCGTGTCTTCGCTGCTGTCTGGCGCCTACGACTGCGCGCATCTGCCGATCGCGCAGATTGAACGTATTGAAATCGTGCGTGGTCCGCAGGCGGCCTACTGGGGTTCCGAGGCAATCGGCGGCGTCATCCAGATTTTCACTCGCCAGCCGAAAAACTGGTCGGTGCGGGCGGGCGCAGGTACCCACGGCACGCTGACCGCGAATGCGAGCGCCGCGCTGCGCGGCAAACACGGAATGCTTGGATTTACCGTGGGACGCAATGAAACCGACGGCGTCTCAGCGCAAAACGAATACGGCTTTTCGTTCAATGCCGACCGCGATGGCTACGAGAACGAGCACGCCAGTGTTCGCGCCGAAACCGACATCGGCGCGCAAAAGCTGGCGCTCACTGCATTGCGTACCGACGCCCAAGCCGAGTTCGACGAAGGTCTCACCTTGGCCGAGAACACGGCCATCGGCCTGAGTCTGAGCGGCGACATCAGTTCGACCTGGTCGCATCGGCTTGCGCTTGGTAGCGCCTCTGATCGGCTCGAAACCGCGGCCTATTTCAGCATTTTCGATTCGCGCAGACGCACGCTCGACTGGCAAAACCAGTTGGCGCTGGATGAGAATTCGACGCTGCATGCCGGCGTCAACTATGTGCAGGAACATGGCCGCGATATTTCCAGCTTCGACAACAGCGCGATCATCGATGAACGTCGCAATAATCGTGCGCTGCACCTCGGCTACCGACGCAAACAGGAAGCGCACGATTTCGAAATGGCGGCGCGTCATGACGACAATAGCGAATTCGGCGACGACACCAGTATCCAGGCGGCCTGGGGCTGGCGAGTCACCGATTCGGCGCAATTGTTGGTCAATTATGGCGAGGGATTTCGTGCGCCCAATCTAAACGAGCAGTTTTCGCCCGGATTCGGCGGCCTGTTTGCCGGCAACCCGGAGCTTGACCCGGAGCGGTCGCGCAGCCTCGAACTTGGCCTTCAATTTGAACTGGGCGAAGGTCAGACGCTGCAGCTGCAGGCGTTCTCTTCGCAAATTCGCGATCTGATTTCGTTCACTGGCGGCAATACGTTTCAAGCGGAGAACATCGCCCGCGCCGAGATCAAGGGCATCGAATTGACGCATTTCCTCGATCTGGACGCCTGGAGCTTCCGCAACAGCATCACCTTGCAGGACGCGCAGAACGCGATTACCGGCAGCGATCTGCTGCGTCGCCCGGGGCGGAAATGGACCAGCGTCGCTGACTACCGCTTTGACAATGGCCTGTCGCTGGGTGGCGAGTTTCTGCTGGTATCCGATCGCGAGGACTTTGCTGCGTCCCTGCCCGGGTATGGCCTGCTCAACCTGCGCGCCGCTTTGGTGTTCAACCGTGTATGGCGCGTCGAAGCCCGCATCGACAATGCCTTGGACAAGCCCTACGAGCTGGCACACGGCTACAACACTTTGGATCGCTCGGGCGTGATTGCCATCGTCGCCGACAACTGATGGTCGGTATGCACCCGCTGCGATAGCGCCGCGGGTGCATGTGGTTGGCCCGTGCGTCACAATGCTATTCAATTCACCGTGCATCAGGCCGTACAAGCGGAGAAAATTGCCGGCTAGAATCATCCCCCTTCGTCAGGAATTGTCATGAACGCCCCCGGTTCCAGTTCAACTTCGCGCGCTACGCCCAAGGAAACGCCATCCTCATTGAAGGATCGGCCATTCTTGCCCAGGCCGCGCGCCGCGCTTGATGGCGTCTTTGCGCACCTTGCGGGCGAGCTGGAACGCGCGCTGCGGCACACGCTCAACGAGTACGAGCAGGCATTGTTTCGCATGGCTGAACAATCGCGCAGCAATGAGGAGCAACAACGCTGTTTTGAGTCATTGCGTGAAATACGCCGCACGCGCGCCGATATCGCGCCGCGCTTCCTGATGCATCTGGAGGGGGCGCTGGCCGACTGTGCCGGTACGCGCGAGGCTCCGGCGTTCAGCCGGGCGCGCAGCAACCAACGCGATGCGCTCACTTTGGTGGATGCCAGCGAATTCGAGGAGTCACTGGCCCTGCTGGAAGCGGCCAGCCGTGCCGAAATCAAGCTCAGCCAGAAGCTGTTCGCGCTCGGCCAACGCTTCGCCGTGCTGGTGGCGATGCCGGCGTTCGAGCCAGAAGATTTGCCAATTGGCCCGCAACGACTGTGCGAATGCCTGCGGCTATCCATGGATGGGTTCGAATTGCCAGCCGAACACCGCCATCTGCTGTTCAAGGTATTCGATCGCCATGTCATGCAAGAAATCGAAGCGATTTATGACGGCGTAAACAAGTACCTGATCGAAAGTCACATCTTGCCCAACCTGGTCATGAGCGCGCCGCGACTTCGCCGTGAAGGTAGCGGCCCGCAGACACCGGGCGCTACGCAAAAGGCCGCGACTGACGAGGCGCAGTCCCAAGCTGCGGCTGCGGCTGCGGCGGCGGCGGCTGCGTCCGCACCTGCCCCGGTTCCCGGCGCGCCTCCACTTTCGACAGCACAAAGCGGCTGGTCCTTGCCCAAACCGCGGGCAGCTACCGGCGAGTGGAAGGGAGGCGAATCGGCTGCCAACGAAGTCCCGCGGGTAGCCTCGATTACACCACCAGCGAATCGACCGCCGGCAAACAACGAACTTCCGACCAACCCAGCGGGGCAGTCCTTTGGCATCAGCAGCGCCGGCCAGAGCAGACCCGGCGATGACGAGTTTCTGGTCGGTGGATTCGGCCGGCCGATGACCGGCTGGCCAGGCAGCCCACAGACAGCGCCCACAGCGCCCGCCACTAACGACTCGCAAGACCGGCAGATGTTCAGCACGCTGCGTGAGCTGCTCGCTGGCCGGCGCACTGCGTTGGGCATGACCGCAAGCACGCCCGCCGGCGACGCGCACGTGGTGGAAAGCGACGACATCCAGTCGGTGCTCGGCATACTGCAGTCGCAGCCATCTGCCAAGCTGGCGATCGGCGGCAAGCTCATCGCGCGCACCACTGCGCACATCAAGCAGGACATGCTCAATCAGCTGCGGCAAGTAACTCCGCAGGGAAAGCAGCCGCGCCTGCCGGAAGAAGACGCCGACACCATCGATCTGGTCGGCATGCTGTTCGACAATCTTGCCAAGGAGGGTCGCACACAGGAACCGGTGCAGCAGCTGATGAGTCAGCTGCAGGTGCCAGTGATGCGCGTAGCGTTGCGCGACAAGAGTTTCTTCTCGCGACGCTCGCATCCAGCACGGCAACTGCTCAACGCACTTGCCGAAGGCAGCTTCTACTACATGGGCGAGGAGGAGCAGGATCGCGGCCTGGTCGAGAAGATGCAGGTGGTCGTTGATCGCGTCACCAACGAGTTCGAGAGTGACATCAATGTCTTCGAGGATCTGCTGGGCGATTTCGCGCGTCACTTGCATACCCTGGTGCGCAAGTCCGAAGTGGCCGAGAAGCGCAATGTCGAAGCCGTGAAAGGTCGCGAGAAACTCGAGTTGGCGCGCAAGGCGGCTTCTGCGGCTATCGCCGAAAAAATCAAGGGTCTCAAGCCGCGCGCGCTGATTCGTACTTTGCTCGAGCAAGCATGGGCCGACGTGTTGGCGCTGACCATCCTGCGTTCCGGTGAACACTCTGAGGCCTTCCAGCGTCGCCTTGCGGTGGTCGATCGCCTGTTGCAATCTGACCTCGGTCGACAGGTTGAGGGAGATCTGCCGCGTCAGCCGGAGGCTCCGCAGTTGCGCTCCGAGGTCGAGTCCGGGCTTTCGCAGGTCGGCTTCCACCTGGAAGATGTGCAGTCAGTGATCGGCAAGCTGTTTGATAACGAGCGTGCTGCGCAAAATGATGACCCGGAAACATTGACCGAGGTCGCCGCCAAGCTGCGTGCCAAGGCGCGCTTCGGAGAGGAATCTGGCGACAGCAAAGAAAAGGCCCTGCCCAGTCGTGCCGAACCAGCGCAACCGCTGGACGAGGAAGCGCTAAAAATTGTGGAACGACTGAAGGGCATTCCTTACGGTACCTGGTTTGAAATGTTGTCTCCGGGCGGTATCTGGCACCCGCGCAAGTTGAGCTGGTTTAGCCCACTCAGTGGTCGCTGTCTTTTCGTCAATCAGCGTGGCGCGCGTGCTGAAGAAATGTCATTGGACACCCTGGCGCAGGAGATCCAAAGCAAGCGCGCAAGGATCACGGAAGACAAGCGCGAGAGCCTGATCGATCGCGCCTGGGGCGCAATTGTGCGCACGCTCAAAAAGATTGCGATTCCCGACGCGGAAGCGGGAGTGGCCAACCCATGACCGAAACGCGCCGCAACAAGCGCCGCAAGGCGGACGAATCAATGCCCGTGGTCGATACCATGACCGGACAAAGTATCGGCCGCATCGGTGATCTGTCGGTGGACGGCATGATGCTGATCGCCGAGCAGCGCATGCGCGACAATGCACTCTATCAATTCAGTTTGCACTTGCCCGACGCACGTGGCCTGCCCGTGCAGATCGAAGTCGGCGTTCACGAGCAGTGGACGGCGCCCTCGGCCTTGCCTGGCCAATACTGGTCTGGATTTCGCATCATCGATATCTCCGCACAGGACCTTGATGCGATCGATGCGTGGCTGGATCGAGAGGAGCGAGGCTAGCAACACGGGTTGTGCGCAGCGATTTTGGGCCAGCGCAGCGAAAACCCTCACTGTGCGTGCGCGCTCTCCTGGGCTAACAGCTCAATTGAAGTCGGCCATAGCGCACGCTACCCAGCGTGTGCGAGCTGCATCACAATGGCACTTTAGTCTGCAGAGAAAACCACATGAGCGATGAACTCGCCCGCCTGTATCCGGATCACCTGCGAACCGTGATTGAACGCGCCACGGCCGCACTCGCCGTCGCCGGGTTCGACCATCTGCTGATTGCTTCCGGTCGACAGTCGTACCGCTTTCTTGACGACATGCCTTACCCCTATTGCGTCAATCCGCTGTTCAAGGCTTGGCTGCCGCTGACGCGTCACCCGGACTGCTGGATTGCGCTCACTCCGGGTAACAAACCGGTGCTGGTCTACTACCAGCCGGATGACTATTGGCACGAAACGCCATCGGCGCCATCGGGCTACTGGTTGGAGCACTTCGATGTGCGAGTGATTCACGACCCGAAGCACGCCGTTCAGCACCTGCCCCGATCTGGACGCAGCGCGATCATTGGCGAATCGGGCAGCGCGCTAGGCGACGTCGAACCCAATAATCCGGAACCCGTCATCAACTACCTGCACTTCATGCGCAGCGTAAAAACGCCTTACGAGCTGGCCAATATGCGCCTGGCTTCGCAGCGCGCCACGCGGGCACATGCAGCGGCTGCGACGCTGTTTCAAAGCGGAGTGTCTGCAGCGGGCGTATCCGAAATGGACCTCCACCGTGCCTATTGTGCGGCGGCCGGTCAAACCGAATTGGAGCTGCCATACGGCAATATCGTTGCGCTCAACGAACACGCCGCGATCTTGCACTACCAATACCAACGCAGCGACAGGCCGCAGCGGCACTATTCATTTCTGATCGACGCGGGAGCCCAGGTCAACGGCTACGCCGCCGATATCACACGCACTTATGGCGCTGACGACGCCGAGTTCCAGCTGCTCATTGATGCGATGGACGCTGCACAACAGCAATTGTGTGATCAGGTGCGACCCGGCAAGCCGTATCCAGAAATCCATCTCGATACGCACGCGCGCATCGCAGCAATCCTGCAGGAACAAGATTTGGTGCGGATGGAACCGGCATCCATGGTCGAAACCGGCGTCACCGGCACCTTCATGCCACACGGCGTCGGCCACCCCATTGGTCTGCAGGTGCACGATGTCGCCGGGTTCATGGAAAATTCGGCCGGCGGGTTCATTGCGCGGCCTGCCGGACATCCCTATTTGCGCATGACGCGCGTTCTGCAGCAGGACTTCGTGGTGACCATCGAGCCGGGCGTGTACTTCATCGATTCGTTGCTCGCCAAGCTCAAGTCCACGCGGCACTCGACCGCTGTCAACTGGGACAAAATCGAGCGCATGAAAAAATTCGGCGGCATCCGCATTGAAGACAATGTGCGTGTAACCGCCGGCACACCCGAAAACCTTACCCGCGACGCCTTCGCGCTGCTGTAACGCTGTTCACGCGAACGCGCTGCAGGCGATGTCAGATGCCATCCAGGGCTTGCTTGAGATCTGCGATCAGGTCTTCCGCATCTTCCAATCCAATCGACAACCGCAACAGGTTGTCGGCAGTAACCGGATGTGCACCTTCGACCGATGCGCGATGCTCGATCAGCGACTCGACACCGCCGAGCGAAGTGGCATTGGTGAATAACTGCAGCCTCCCGGCAACGCCCAGCGCAGCAGCGCGCCCTGCGCGCATCTGGAAGGACAGCATGCCGCCAAAGGCACGCATCTGGCGCGCGGCGACGGCGTGGTTCGGATGCGCGGACAGGCCGGGATAGTTCACCCGTTCGATCTCGGGGCGCGTTGCCAGATATTCCGCGACACGCAGCGCATTCGATGCATGTCGTTCAACGCGCACCGCGAGTGTGCGCAGCCCGCGAAGTGTCAACCATGCGCTGAACGGTGGCAGCAGTGCGCCGTGCAAGTGACGGAAATGCGTGACGCGATCAAATAGCGCGTCGGCGCGCGCGAACACCAGCCCCCCCCCCATCACATCGCTGTGCCCGCCCAAATATTTGGTAGTTGAGTGCATGACCACGTCGGCGCCGAACGCCAGCGGATTTTGCAGCGCTGGCGAAGCAAACGTGTTGTCGACTACCAGCAGTGCGCCATGCGCCTTGCTCAGCAACGCTGCGGCCGCAATATCGCCGACTGCAAGCAAAGGATTCGATGGCGTTTCCAGCCAGACGAGTTGGGTCCCTGGCCCAATCGCCGCAGCGAATTCAGCGCTGGCATGATCCACCTCGCGCACCTGCCAGCCGCTTGGCACAAGAAATTCGCGCGCCAGGCTGCGCGTACCCTGGTACACGTCGGTACCGATCAGCACTTCACCCGGCCCCTCGATCGCGTGCATCAATGCCGAGATCGCCGCCATACCGGATGCGAAGCAAAGCGTCTCCGCGCCGCCTTCAATCAGACTCAATGCGCGCTCCAGCGCGATCGAATTGGGATGGGCTTCACGCTGATACTCAAGCCCAGCAGCCGCGCGCGTGCCGTCCGGCGCATGCTTGAAAGTAGTGGAGAGATGGATCGAATCAGCCACCGCCGCGGTCTCAGGTTGCGGACGCGCGGCAGCGTGCACCACAAGTGTCGAAAGCTTCATCGGGATCTCCACAGTAGTCAAGTGACTGGGTTGGCAATGATAAGCACGCAGAATAGCGCCGACACGGCAACGTGCGGCGCGCATTGTCCATCTGCTCGCGATTCGCCCTCGGTATCCAATAGAATGCAGGCCTTGATCCGAGCTCACTTATGCTGGATGAAAAGCGTTACAACGAGATTGTCGAACTGACCCGTAGCATCCAGGGGTGGGCGCACGCGTCGTCATTGGTGGCGCTTTACGATCTGGCACTGCAAACACCGAACGGTTCGATGCTGGTTGAACTCGGCTCGTGGAAGGGACTTTCCGCTGCATGGATGGGGACCGCTCTGAAGGATCGCGGGCATGGCCGCCTGTTCGCCGTGGACACGTGGTCTGGTACCACCACCGAACCCGGACACGCAGAGCTGCTCGCAGGCTACGGGCCGGATCAGCTATACCAGGAATTTCTTGGGAATATGCAGCGCCTCGGACTACAAGACACGGTGGTGCCAATTCGCTCGAATACCCTGAGCGCCGCCCGCCAATGGCAGCACGGCACAAGCATCAGCCTGCTGTACATCGATGCGAGCCATGAATACGCAGATGTGCGCGCCGACTTCGAGCACTGGGCACCCAACGTCGTCGACGGCGGCGTGATCGTTTTCGACGACGTTCCGTCGTGGCCGGGTCCAACTCGTCTGGTGACTGAGCTGCCATCCTGGTATCGCTGGGTCAGGGCCACGCCCAATCAGGGCATCGTTGTAAAAATGCCGGCGCGCTAGCTCTGCCCGGTGGTGTCACAGCGTGGCGAATACTTCGCGCGCGGCCGCAATGGTGGCGTCAATCTCGGCATCACCATGCGCCGCGGAGACAAACCCTGCCTCGTAGGCCGAGGGCGCAAAATACACGCCACGTTCCAGCATGCCGTGAAAGAATCGATTGAAACGTGCCCTGTCGGATTGCATTGCCAAGTCATAGCTATCGACGCGTTGATCGGTGAAAAATAGCCCGAACATGCCGCAGACGTGATTGGTGATAAACGCTACACCCGCATCACTTGCGGCAGCTTCCAAACCGTGGCACAGCCGCGTCGTCGTCGCCTCCAATCGTGTGTAGAAATGCGGATCACGGAGCAGGCCGAGAGTGGCCAGCCCGGCCGCCATCGCCACCGGATTACCACTCAAGGTTCCGGCCTGGTAGATCGGACCCGAGGGCGCGATCTGCCGCATGATCTCGCGCCGACCGCCATAGGCACCCACCGGCATGCCGCCGCCGATGATTTTGCCGAAAGTGCTCAGATCAGGCGCAATGTCGTATAGCTGCTGCGCGCCCGCCGGCGCGACACGGAAGCCGGTCATCACTTCATCGAATATCAGCAATGTGCCGTAGCGTGTACACAACGCACGCAGATGTTGCAGATATCCGGGCTTCGGCAAAATCAGATTGGCATTGCCGATGATCGGTTCAAGGATCAGGCCAGCGATGTCATGACCGAACTCGGCAAACAGTTGTTCAGCTGCGTCGAAATCGTTGAATGACAGCGTGAGGGTGAGATCGGTCAGTGCGCTGGGAACACCCGGCGAGGTTGGCACGCCCAAAGTCAGCATGCCGGAACCGGCTTTGACCAGAAACGCATCGCCGTGGCCGTGATAGCAGCCTTCGAACTTGACGATGCGGTTGCGTGCGGTGAAACCCCGCGCCAGGCGTATTGCCGACATCGTCGCCTCGGTGCCCGAATTGACCATGCGCACCATCTCCAGTGCCGGCACCAGCGCGACCAACGTCTCGGCCATGGTCACTTCAAGCGGATTGGGCGTACCGAAACTCAGGCCATCACGCGCGGTGCGCAGCACCGCTTCAATGACCTGAGGATGCGCGTGTCCGACGATCATCGGACCCCAGGAGCCGATGTAGTCGAGATAGCGTTTGCCCTCCACATCCCAGAGATGCGCGCCCTCGGCGCGTACGCTGAAGAAAGGTTCGCCACCCACCGACTGGAAGGCACGCACCGGCGAATTGACGCCGCCTGGGATCAATTCGCGCGCGCGCGCAAACAGGTTCTGGTTCTGACTCATGTTGACGCACCTCGATCGAAAAATGGCATTGAATGGAAAATATTGAATCGCGGAGCTAGGCGCGCAAGAACAACGACGAGATTGCACGCGCTGCGACGCCGATGTCGGGCGCGTCCCAGACCGCGCCAAGCACTGCCAGCGCATCTGCACCGGCGTTGACCAGAGCAGCGCCGTTGGCCGCATTGATGCCACCAATGGCAACCACTGGAACCTTGAACTGGCGCGCATCGCGCAATAATTGAAGTGGTGCGTGTCGCGCTCTGGGCTTGGTGCTGGAGTCGAAGAATGCCCCCAGCGCAATGTAGTCAGCACCGGCTGCCACCGCTGGCGCCGCGTCACTCAGATCGTTGTAGCAAGACACGCCGATGATGCTGCTTGGGCCGAGTTCCGCACGCGCGGTCGCAATGGCTGCATCATGCTCGCCGAGATGCACGCCAGCGGCGCCGACCGACCGTGCCAACTGCACATCGTCATTCACGATCAACGGCACGCGATGACGGTGACAGAGGCCGACCAGCGCCTGCGCCTGTTCCAGCCGGCGTCCGGCATCCGTTGATTTGTCCCGATACTGCAGCACACGGGCGCCGCCGCCGATGGCTTGAGCCACGGCAGACAGCAACGCCTCGGTGTCGTCGGTTTCACGGGTGAGCAGGTATAGACCAGAAACCTGGACCGTGCCGGTGATCGATGCTGCATATTCGTGAGGCATTCTTGTCCATACTTGGTGAGTGACGTCCAGCCTGCGAGAATACGCCCCTGCCCTCCAATTTCCGAGTCATCCTCATGTCTGCATCGAGCACGGCGCCTACAGCGCCCTTTCGCACCTATGTCTGCGTCGTTTGTGGCTTCGTCTATGACGAGGCCAAAGGCTTGCCTGAAGACGGATTCCCTCCAGGCACACGCTTTGAGGATATTCCCAGCGATTGGATGTGTCCGGATTGTGGCGTCGGCAAGGAAGACTTTGAGCTGGCGTGATCGCCATCGCGAACATCGAGTGTTGTTGCGGAAGCAACTGCAGCTTGGTCGGAGCATCTCGCGCCCGCGGGCCGTTCTCAAAAGGGACCACGTCACCACGAGTGACTGGGGAACCTCTGAACAAGTCCGGAGCCGCGATAGCCCCCTGAGTCAGGGGGCGAAAAACCGCAGGTTTTGACCAGCTCCGCTGTTGAGAGCGGGGGTT
>JAWXCG010000057.1:0-17886 GCA_034440555.1 Pseudomonadota bacterium | reverse complement strand
GCCGCGCGCGGCAGGTCATCATCTACAACTACAGTGGCCGCGGCGCACAAATCTGGTGGGACAAGATCGGCGGCGCCTTGGCACGCAGTAAGAATCTGACCGTGGTCGACTTACCTGCTCATGCCTGCGAAGAAATGGCCAGACTCGCTGAACGCACAACGCGCTTGCAGCTTATTATTCAGGACGGTCAAATTCAGCTGATGAACGATGCCGTGACCGTACAAATTGATCCTATGGTGCGCATTGCCACGGCGACGCGCGAGCGCTGATATCCAAACCGCTGCGGAAACCCAGAAATGCTGAAACGAATCCTGATTGTCGCGGTCTGCCTGCTTGCCCTTAACCAAGGTTGGCATCAGTTCACGCACCGTCCGATTTCGCAGCAAGATGGCATTCTGGTTGCCACGGAACCGCAACAGGTCGCAATCGTGGACGCCAAGCCGCTCACGGTCGGCGAATTCACTCTTACCCCACTAGCCAGCTTCGCATTGCAAGCTCGCGTCTTGCTGGTGTCTCGCTATCGCGTCGACGCTGAATCCAAGCTGGCGCCGTACGATCTGGGTGTGGGTTGGCAACGAATGTCGGATTCGTCCGTACTGCGCGGACTGAAACTGTCGCAGTCAGCGCGCTTTTTGCTCTGGCATTGGCGCGATGCCCCGCCAATACCTGAAGATGAGATTACCCGCTCTGCGACCAACATCCATCTGATTCCAGCAAACCGCTCTGTCGAATCCCGCATCGCGGCACTGCGGCCAGGGCAGATTGTCTCCTTGCGCGGACGCCTGGTCGAAGCATCGACCGCGAACGGTTGGCGCTGGCGCAGTTCGTTGAGCCGCGAAGACAGCGGCAGCGGTGCCTGCGAATTGATGTACGTAGACGACATCGGCGATTGAAGAAACCTGCCCACGTCTGCGTGCACAGCATGTGGCAGAGCTAAAGTCGTCAAGGTACGGACCGTGGTTTGGTGACAATGAACGATCCAGCTGCTGTCGCCTGAGTTGAACGCTGGCTAAGGACCCCTTCGCGGATCTCTTGTGTTCGCAAATACGAACCATTATCATTTGATCGACCTTCAAGGAGCCAAAAATGATCCGATCCATAGTTGCCGTTTTCGCGTTCGCCCTTGCCTCTTCCGCCTTCGCCGCTGGCACTGAGTACAAGATTGTGATCAAGGATCATCTTTTTGTGCCCACAACGATCGAGGTCCCGGCGGGCCAGAAATTTGAATTGATAGTCGAAAACCAGGACGCTACTCCAGAAGAGTTTGAAAGCCATTCGCTCAAACGCGAGAAGATCATTGCGGGCGGTGCCACTGCCCGCATCAAAATCGGTCCGCTCAAGGCCGGTGAGTACAAATTCTTTGGCGAGTTCAACGAGAAAACCGCACAGGGCAAACTGATCGTCAAGTAAAGCTCCGGTTGCTCTTGTCTCGCTCACCTGACTACGGAATTCCCCATGCTTGCTTCACTGTTGCTGGTTTTTCGCGAAGTGCTCGAAGCCGCCCTGATCATCAGCATCGTCGCCGCCGCAACGCGCGGAGTCGTTGGTCGCGGCAAGTATTTGCTCGGTGGCATCGCCCTCGGAGTACTCGGTGCGTTCGCGATTGCGTTTTTCGCCGAACGCATCAGTGAATTGCTGCAAGGCATGGGTCAGGAATGGTTTAACGCCAGTGTGCTTCTCGCCGCCGTCGTGATGATTGGCTGGCATGTCATCTGGATGGCCAAGCATGGCCGCGAGTTGGCGAGTCAGATGAAATCGGTGGGCCAGGCAGTCTCTGCAGGTGATCGGCCGATGACCGCGCTGCTCATCGTCATCGCATTGGCGGTTTTGCGCGAAGGCGCAGAGGTTGTGTTGTTTGGTTTTGGATTGGTCGCGAGCGGATCCAACCTTGGTGAATTGGCGCTGGGCGGAGTCCTTGGATTAGCAGCAGGACTTGCTGTGGGATTTGCCATGTACTTCGGACTGCTGAAGATTCCCATGCGCCATTTCTTCAGCGCTACAAATGGCTTGCTGGTGCTCCTCGCTGCAGGCCTTGCCGCCAGCGCAGCGGGTTATCTCATCCAAGCCGATGTGTTACCCGCGCTGGTCGATACTTTGTGGGATACATCGTGGTTGCTTAGCGACAAATCCTTCCTCGGCCAAGTGCTGCACATACTCGTGGGCTACGAAGACCAGCCCTCAGGCATGCAGGTGCTGTTCTATGCTGGCACCGTACTATTGTTGGTCATAGGCATGAATGTAGTTCATACGGGCCCACCAAAGCCGGTTAAAGCTCTGGCTTGAAGTCCCACTTCTGCTGTGGCAATGTCTTCCGCGCTGAAGCGTATTTTCACGGCGCGGCCGCGAGACGGAATTCGGTATGCAGATCACAGGCTTTTCTTTCGCAACCACCGACTGGTCACAGATTGAACGAACACAGCACACCGGCGGGCGAGGCGTTGCTTATTGGCGCACTCAACAGTTCGGAACAATTCGCGTGCGCATGGTCGATTACACGCCCGGTTACATCGCCGATCATTGGTGTGCGAAGGGACACATTGTTCTGTGTACCGCGGGCGAGCTGCATACCCAACTCGAGGACGGCCGCAGTTTTACGCTGAAGCCAGGGATGAGTTATCAGGTTGCAGACTAAGCCGAACCACATCGGTCCTCGACGGACATCGATGCCACGCTGTTCATTGTTGATTGAGCACCCCACTGATGTCAGCAACCTGAGTCGCCCCCATGGAAGGTCTGAATAAGTCACCACTTTGTCTTCGCTACACGGCTTATCGCTTGCCAAACCCCCAAAAACCTGCGGTTTTTCGCCCCCTGACTCAGGGGGCTATCGCGGCTCCGGGCTTGTTCAGAGGTTCCCTAGTTGGGGAAGCCATTGCCTCGCGCGGAACCTTGCCCTGGCCGAACCCGTGTTTCTTTTTTGTGTGGCCAAGCCGGAGTATTCTGTTGCCATTCGAAAGGACTTTCGACCGATGACTACCCCCGCCCGCAATGCTCTTCGTGAGTGCGTCAATAAGCTTGTCTCCGATGCACTGGATGCAGCGGCGCCTGATCAGGCACGTGTTTGGAAAGAAGGTAACGATGCGTTGTTCTCTGCAGCGTCCGACCTGGACCGCGAGTGGCTGCGTGATCGGCTGCAGGATGCTTCGTGCCGCGTGGGTGTTGCGTCCGACAGCGCCGACAGCGCTCGACTACTCGCTGCGGAAGGCAAGAAGCACCCGGAAGACGACCAACCGTCGGACCCGCCCTATCCTTTCATCGCCTATTTCAAAGTCACCGAATCAGCCCAGGGCGCCAACGTATCCTTGCTCGACGCGCTGGCCCGACTCGAGTTGGGTGGCGGTCTTCGAACAACAACATGGGGCTACTCACGCGATCGCGGCGAAGCCTGGATCGCTGACGCGCGCCGCGGCGTCACCCGGCAACAACTCGCCGACTCCGTGCTGCACATGAAGAATGAATTGGCACAGCTAGGCTTGCACGCTGAGTTCGACTAAGGATTTTCTTTGTGGTGTTACCAGCGCACTGACGTCACGAAATTTGAGGCGGCACGCACGACGCTGAGCAATGGATCGTTTGTGCGGCGAGCTATCGACGGTGCCCGGAGCCGGAATTGAATATCGACAGGGCTTGCGTATAGCCTGTTTCCGTATCTGGCGATGGATCGCATCACCCTTTTAGGATGCCGCTGCGACACCGGCCTCGCGGCGTTCCATGCGGGTAGGCGCGCTGTTTACACTGGCGGCGATCGTCGGCTACACGGTATTTTCTTCTCGGGTGTTCTGGGGGCGAAGTTCAGAGCTCAGCTACGAATAACGCCATGGGAATACGCTGCTTGACCCGAGTGGGTAGGTGCTATGAAAACGGCCCGCATTGCGGGCCGTTTCATTTCGGGCCGTTCGTCTGCTGCAGTTGTGTGTCAGGCGTTGACTCGGCGCTGCAATATACCGATGCAAAGCAGCAACAGTGCCAACGTCAAGACACCAAACATGCGAAGCGTAGGCACTTCCCTGGGCAAGACGACGCCCTGTGGATCCTGATCGTCCTCGCCTCCGCCGATGTTCCCGGTCTCATCATCGACTGGCGGACCATCGTTGCCTGGGTCATTGTCAGGCTGGGAATCCTTGTCTGTGCGTGGCGTGCCGCCGGTGTCCGTTGCGCTGGAGATTTCCGCGATGTTGAGGAACGTCGGCAGGGAGCTATTGACGATCCGCAAGGCAATGGTCACCGAGGTGGAAGCGCCCGCCGCCAGCGGGCCGGCGATGGTGCGCGTGGCCAGATTGCCCGACGCGGTCCAATTGCTGTCTTCAAGTGCCATGCCCGCCGGGATCATGTCGCTGATCTGGATGTTGGCGGCATCAATCGCGCCCTGGTTGAAGACAGTGATGGTGAAACTGACCAGCGCGTTGGGTGCAACGATGGCAGGTTGGCCGGGGGCAAGGGTCTTGCGCAACGCCAGATCGAAATCGATCAACAACCCGAAGTCGACGCTGAGGTTCGAGTTCGAATCGGTATCGCCGTCGTTGATCGGTTCCTGTTTGGCGATCAGCTCGACCGCGCAGGCGCGAATCACAGCACCTGTCGCGGTGCCGTTGTCGTCATTGTTGGTGTTGTTGTCTGGGTCCGGTGCCGGCTCGAACGGACCGATGGCTGCATAGCGACCCGTTCCCGTGCTGCCCAGATATCCTGCGGGCGGAGTGATGTCGACAATGTATTGACCTGGCAGCAGATTGGCAAAGCCGTAAATGCCGCCCACCGCCGTCGTGGTGGTAGCAACGGCAGCGCCATCGGGTACACAGTTCTGATCGGTGTCGAAGAACAAGGCGACAGCGACTCCAGCGATGCCAGGCTCGCCAGCATCGAACGCGCCATCGTTGTCGAAGTCTTCCCACACCAGATTGCCGAGGCTGAGTGCGCCGTTACCGGTCGTGCTGACAATGTAGTCTTCCACCTCACCATTGCTGGCCCCGCCATTGGCGCTGCAGGTTGCGTCGGTGCTCAGACGGAAGCGGCCGTAGGTGCTGGCGATCGCCGTCACCGGCGTATTGCCGAAGTCGAGCACGATGCCGACGCCATTGCTGCCACTTGGAACACCGACCTGCGCTGTTTCATTGACATCGGCGAAATCGCCATCGCCATTCCAGTCGATAAAGCCACACGCAAGCGCTGCACCGGCCAGTTGATTGGTGGCTACAACGGTTGCGCGCGCCGGGCTTCCCAAAGCGTAGGGCGTGGCCGCCAAGGTGACGCCGTCCTCATCATCAGGAGCGCCATTGCTGTCATCGCCATTGGCACCGGCGTTGGGCTGGCCATCGCCTTCCGGGTCTACGCTTGCACCCATGAACAGTCCGGTCACGATGGAATGCACTGCGCCATTGCTGGCGATCAAGGTCTCGTAGTTGCCGGCACCGATACCGGCATCGCTATCGGGTAGATCGCCCAGATCGCGTTGTGCGACGTTGATCGGGTAATCCTCGACCTCACCATCGATCTGTGTTCCGGTGGCATTGCAGCCAACGTTGGTGCTGAGTCGGAAGCGCGCATAGCTGCTGCTCACGGCCGCGACCGGAACCGTGCCAAAGGCGAGCGTGAAGGGTGCGTTGTTGCTGCCATTGGGCACCGCGATCTGTGCGCCTTCGCCAGCGTCGGTGAAGACACCATTGCCGTTGAAATCGATGAAACCGCAAACCGTGGCCGGGTTGCCAGAGGTGTTGGTTGCGTTCACGCGCAGGTTGGCGGCGGCCCCAGCCGACAAGTTCAGGTCGGCCACGGTTATTCCGTCCTCATCATCGGCGGCGCCATTAGTGTCATCGCCATTGGCTGCGACGTTGGGCTGGCCATCGAGTTCGTCATCTACACTCAGACCCATAAACAGAGTAGCCACGACGCCGTGCATCGCGCCGTTGTCGGCACGCAAGGTGTTGTAGTTGCCGACGCCAGTACCGGACGCAGTATCGGGCAGATCGCCCAGATCCGTGGTGACGATTTGGCCCAGATAGTCTTCGACTTCGCCGTTGCTGGCCTGCCCGTTCGACAGACAGGCGCCTGCGACGTCGGTGCTCAGTCGGAAGCGTGCGTAAATCGGCCCGCTACTGCCGGCAACCGGCGCAGTGAAGTTGAGCGCAGTGGCTGCATTGTTGGAACCATCAGCGACCGCAGCTGAAACGCTTTCGCCTGCATCAGCGAAATCGCCGTCGCGGTTGAAATCGACGAAACCGCACAGGCGCGCTGCGGTGCCACTGGTATTGGTCACTGTGGTCGATACGGCCTGAGTCAGTCCGGGCACAAAACTCAGCGTGGCCATCACGACACCGTCTTCATCATCCGGCACTCCATTGCTGTCGTCGCCATTGGCGCCGGCATTGGGCTGTCCATCTGCTTCGGAATCAACGTTGGCACCGATACGCAGACCGGCGACGATCGGATGCGCTGGACCGCCGTTGGCGATCAGCGTTTCGTAGTTGTTCGCGCCAACGCCGGCCCCGCTGTCCGACAGATCGCCGAGGTCCTGTGACTGCACCTGGCCCAGATAGTCCTCGACTTCGCCATCGCTGGCGGCACCATTCGCGGCGCACACTCCGGCAATATCCGTGCTGAAGCGGAAGCGCGCATAGGCAGTGCCGGTGGTCGTGCCCACGGGCGCGGTGAACGGCAGCACGACGGCAAGATTGTTCGAGCCGTTGGCCACCGCGAGCGAGCTGCTCTCGCCGGCATCGGCAAAATCACCATCGCGATTGAAGTCGACGAAACCACAGAAACGTGCGGCGCTGCCGGTGGTGTTGGTGAACCGTCGCCTGTACGTTTTGCAAGACACTCGGCAGGAACTGCAACGACGCCTGCACCACGCCGTCTTCATCGTCCGGTGCGCCAGCAAGATCATCGCCGTCCGCCGTCGCGTTTGGCTGTCCATCTGCTTCCGCGTCGACATTCACACCGATCTGCAAACCGGGCACGATGGGATGGATGGGGCCGCCACTAGTAGTCAGCGTCTCGTAGTTGTTGGTGCCGACGCCAGCTGCGGAGTCTGGAAGATCGCCGAGGTCCGAGCCGCCGAGACCGAAGTCCTGATCGTGACTGTTTTGCCCTGACTGACCGAGCACTACTGGAACATCGAGTAGCGCGCCATTGGCCACCGCATCGGAGTCGCGGATATCGCCGCCAGCGCCGCCGATATTGGGCAAGGTCGGGCGCGTTGAACCGCAGGCCGCCGTCATCAACCCGGCATTGCCGGCAGCTGCCGGATCAATGCGCAACGTGCAACTGGCGCCGCGGGGCAGACCGCTGGTTGCCGGGTTGGCGGCGATGAAAGCAGCATCGCCGATCAAATACACCCCGGAGGCATTGGTGGTGGTCGAGACAGCGTTGAAGCCTGTGCACAACAATTGCACCTGCACGCCATTGACGCCCGCTTCGAGCACGGACGCATCCTGCACGCCGTTGTGGTTGCGATCACACCAGACCCGATTGCCCACCTGCAGCGGCGCCGGTGCACACATTGCTTCGATGTCGCCGAGACCGTTGGCTTTGCCGAAAAACGGATCGCCGGGGCCAAAGTCGCCGGTGTCATTGAATACGCGATAGGCGCGGGTCAGATCGCCGCGGGTGACAGTGCCTGGCCCAGCATCGTTCAAGCGGTTGCGCATCCAGCGCACGCCGCCATCGAAGGTTGTGCCGGCACCGCTGAACACCGGGTCATACAGGCTCATTGCCACGTCGGGGAAGCCAGGAATCTGGGCCAGCGAGCCGTTGCCGAGCTCGGCGTGAAACTGACTATAGGCATCACCGAAGTAGTATTCGCCATCGCCAGCCGGCACCGCGCCTCCGTTGCCGGGCCCTTGTCCCTGGTTGGCGCCGTTGGATGCGAGGCCGCCACAGGAGGCGTTGTTCTCCAGATCCCAACCGCTGCCGTTGAAGCAGGCGCGCAGAATTTCACCGGCTGAGCGAATCAAGCCGGCGCTTTGATCGGCATAACGATCGCGATAGGCGATGATCATGTCGTTGCCGTCGAACTCAATGTCGCCAATCAATGGTTGTGGCGTGGACGGCGTGGTTGCGGAGTCGTCCTGCCACGGCTGCCAGGCGCCAGCCGACGTTGCACCGCAGGTTCCCGAGGCCGGAAACAGCGGGTCGCCGTTGGCGCAACCACGCGCATAATTCATCGGAAAACTGAACACCGGGTCGATGCTGAAGGTAGAAGTGGTCGGATTGAAGGTGTAGATGAGCGTGCGCACATCGGCCGCGGTTCCTCCTTCCGCCGAACACACCGCACCGACATAGATCAGTCCGTTGCGTTCGCCGAGCGCAAATGGGCGCACGTTGTTTGAATTGTTGCAAAGGGGGGCACCACCCGAAGTCGTGGTTTGGGTTGGAAAAGCAAAACGCGTCGTGCCGGCAACCGGATTGTTGAACGGAATCCGATACAGGTTGCGATCGTTGGCATTGATCACATAAACAGTGGTGTCGTCGGCGCTGACATCGAGATCGCCCAGCGAACGCTTGCCGACTAGCGGGCCGCTCACGCTCTCGTCCGTATTGTTGTTGAAGTTGAAGGTGTCGTTGGGATGCGGATTAACACCTGCCACTGGCTGATCACCAGCGAATTGCGGCAGGGTATTAAGATCGACGAAGACGCTGGCGGCTACGACAAAGCCGGAAGTCGGATTGTTGACCTGATAGATCGCGCCGGTGCTGCCGGTCGGTGCGCCGGAAGGTCCGAAGCCGGCAAAGGCGCGCAGGAACGATGAAGCCAAAGCGGTGCGCGATGCCCGGTGGTAGCCCAGACCAAACGTTGCGCCGATCTGGTTTGCAGGCACCGTGATCGGTGAACTGGATGGAAAGTAACCGGAATCGTCATGACCGCCAGCACCAGCGACCAACGGGCGCGAGGCATTGCCGGCGCTGTAGCGGAAGCTGAGCAGGCAGGCGCGACCATTGTTGGCACCAGCGATGGGCTCACCGCCGGTATAGGTCGTAATGAGCATCTCCGGATTGTTCTGGCAGTACTCCGGCGGAATATTGATACCAACATCAATATTGGCAGTCGTGGCGCTGGCGACAAACTGCACCGTGCTGGCGGAGCCCGCGCCCTGCGCGGCCGGTTGGAATCCGGCCGGCAAGCCGGTGAATTCGACGCGATAGGGCGCTGTGCCGGCGACAGCAATGTCATAGAAACCCGGATTGCTGCCGGTGCATGCGCCAGCGACCACAACTCCACAGGATGCTGCAGTGCCGACATTGGCACCGAGGCTATCGAATACGGTAACCGTCATGCCGCCAACGCCGGCGTCGATAGCTTGGGTGCCGGGTGCCAGGGAAATATCGATCTGACCGTTGTCGTTGTAATCCTGGAACACGGTGCCGCTGATATTGGCAAACGCGGGCACGCTGATCAGCAATAGCAGCCACGTGGCTGCTCGCCTTGAATACAGGATCGACGACTTCATCATTGGGGCTCTCGATTTGTTGGGTTGGGCAACGGGACTGAGAGCACTCGCAGCGAGGCATGACCTGGATCATCCCCCTCATCGATTTCCCCAAAGGAATTTCGTCTGTGGCGGACGAGACCCGATCCCTAGCGGTTGACCTGAGCCGCATTCAGCGGCGCGCTTGATACGGTCATTCTCTAGACCCTGCGCTACCTGAGTCAATGGATTGAGGGGCAATACACAAATGTTCCTGTTTCGCGCTGATCCTCAGCTGTCGTTCGCGCGATCCAAGACGCGATGGATGAATGGTAGGCCCACAAACGATGCGGGAGTCGGTCATGCCGATGAGCAAGGTGCAGTACCAGTCGGGGTCGTCGATGGCGACGTTCATGGCGCGCTACTCGAGCGAGGCGCAGTGTCGGGAGTCTATGTTCCGATCGCGGTGACCAGAGGGATTTCGTTGTCCGGCCTGTGCTGGCGCGGCGCATTCGCAGTTCAGACACGGTGATCAGGTGTACTTCCCATGCACGGATTGCCGGCATCAGTCAAAAATACTGCTGCCTTTGAACAAGTGGTTCCCTGCGTTGTATCTCAGCGCGAATTAGGAAACGCATTATGGTGCCCGGAGCCGGAATCGAACCGGCACGACTTGTGGTCGAGGGATTTTAAGTCCCTTGCGTCTACCTGTTTCGCCATCCGGGCTTGTCGAAAACGAGCCTGCATTGTGGCCGCAATGCGGCGTTCGGTGAAGTCTGGAAACGACAAGCCCCGCAATCGCGGGGCTTGTTTTTTTGGAGGCCGGGACCGGAATCGAACCGACGTACGCGGCTTTGCAGGCCGCTGCATGACCACTCTGCCACCCGGCCGGATGGCGGTACTGGATCTCGTGCGCATCATGCATCGCATCGAGCTCTTAAACAACAAAACCCCGGATGGCCGAGGCTTTGTTTGGAAACTGGAGCGGGAAAAGGGACTCGAACCCTCGACCCCGACCTTGGCAAGGTCGTGCTCTACCAACTGAGCTATTCCCGCTTTGACAGCCGCACATTTTAGCGGGAGATATCATTGTGTCAAGACTTCGACGACCAGACTTCGATAACCTGGCGTGGGCCCGCAGTCCGCGCCTGCAGTCATGGGCCGCCCCCACTGGATCCGCGGCGCTACCAGATTTCGCCGATGCAGCAACGCAGGCTGCCGCCCGCTTTCTCTATTTCGCTGATGTCGACGCTGCGTACAGCGAACCCGATCCGCGTGAGCAGTTCGCGGTGCTCGACCGACAAGGCTGCGGCCGCACGCGCGCTCATCCAGACTTCGTCGTCGCGCAGGGCGATACAGTTTCCGACGAAAGCGGACTTTTCGACATCGCTCAGCCACATTACGTTCAGACCATAGAGCGCGGCGATCGACTTGGGAACCGCCGCATCAGCAAACGATGGCGCGTGAATCACCAGCGCCCTGCCCGCCAATACCGACATCACTACGTTGCTATGGTATTCACCAGCGACCAGATTGAACGCGAACACGGCGCGCAGATCGAAGGCTTGCTGCATTGCCCGCACGCCGAGTTCATTGACTCGCTCGCTGACGCCGCAGTAGCCAATACCCCGTGCATGATCGATGATCAGCGGGCCGGTCAGTTCAGCGACGACTCCATGACGATCTATGCGTTCGACGCTGTAACCGTGCTGGTCGGCGAACCAAGCGGGCACGTCACTACGCAGCGATTCGCGTTGTCGCACTGCATGACGCATCGCGCCAATGATCAGCTTCCCCGGAACAGTAGCAAACACATTGTTGGGAAACACTGCATCGGGCGTTGCTGCGCTGCCAGGGAACACCTGCACCGGCAGCGATCGGCCTACGGCCTGGGCGAGGTTGTGATGTTGACGTAGCGCCAGCGCGGTATCGACCGTACCCTTGGCCATGTAGACGTTATCGCTGGCCGACTCAGCAGCCAGCGAGAAGCCATTGGGCGACACCAGAAAAGCGCCGCCTGCCGTGCTGTGACAGCGCATGGGCGAGTTTAGTCCAGCGACCCACGCCTGCCATTGTGCGGGGTCGCGGATGACGCCATCAAATTGGGAATCAGGCGGCAAGTGCTACATCCTTCATCGAATGCAGGGCGGCTTCGACGACTTCCCAACCACAGCCCCTGCCATGGCCCTGTTCGCTGAGCACGCGACGGAAGCGGCGCGCACCGGGCAGGCCCTGAAACAGACCAAACACGTGCCGGGTGATCTGCGCGAGTGAGTCGCCTGCGGCGAGCCGCGCCTCGGTATACCCGCGCATGCGTTGCAAAACCTCGCATCGATCGGGCAATGCCGAATCGGGTTCAAACAATGCTTGCTCAAGCTCGGCCAATATCCACGGCTCGTGATACGCAGCTCGGCCGAGCATGACGCCGTCGAGTGCATCGACCTGCTCGACGCACTCCGCGACCGTGGTCAGGCCGCCATTCATTACCAGCGTCAGATCGGGAAATTCCTGATGCAGTCGATGCACGCGCGGATAGTTCAGCGGCGGAACGTCACGGTTTTCCTTTGGGCTCAAACCCTTCAGCCACGCCTTGCGCGCATGCACGATGAACACGCTGCATCCGGCCTGATGCACGTTGTCGATGAACTGCCGCAGTCCCTCATCATCATCCTGGTCGTCGACACCAATGCGGCATTTCACGGTGACCGGAACCGAAACCGCCGCACGCATCGCCGCCACGCAATCGGCTACTAGCGTCGGCTCACGCATGAGGCAGGCACCAAAGCGGCCGGCTTGGACACGATCACTCGGGCAGCCGCAGTTGAGATTGATTTCGTCGTAGCCGAACTCCTGCCCTACCCGCGCCGCCTCGGCCAGAAGTACCGGGTTACTACCACCGAGCTGCAGCGCCACCGGATGTTCGCTGGCATCGAAACCAAGCAGACGTTCGCGATCACCGTGTCGAATTGCATGTGCATTGACCATCTCGGTGTACAGGCGCGCGTGCGGAGTCAGCAGCCGATGAAAGTGCCGGCAATGCCGATCGGTCCAGTCCATCATCGGTGCTACGCACAGCCGCCAGGGCGATACGGAACGTGCCTCCGTGCCTGGATGATCTGCCGCTGCATGGTGTCGATCAAGGTTGGTTTGGGGCATTTCGAAAAGGTTCGCGAGCGCTGAATGGTGCCATGGTACGCGACTCAGCGATTTACTACGCAAACGACAATCATTCGCGAACCGTAGCCGATGAACGAAACGCAGCATTCAGTCGTTTACTTGGATAGAGATCATGCGCGAGGCGATCGTTGATCACCAGCACGCGACTGGCGCCGGTGACGTTGTCGGGTGGCTCGGCGACAGAGCGCCTACGCCGGCTTCGGCTGTCTGTATCTAGTTTGAAAGTGCTCGTGACCAATCCCGTTGCATGGCGTCGTCGCTGCCGCCGGTGCCCAGCAGCCTTCTGTGAACACGACCTCAAATGGGAGTCTGCAAGACGATCAGGTGCGCGCGCCAGCTTGCGCCAGCTGTGCCAAACGGCGCACCGCGACCGACACCGTTGGGTAATCCATGGTCAGTTGACTGCGCATATCGGCAAACATGCTCAGGGTGAACTTCAATGCCGGGTCGTCGCGCTGTATCCAGTTGGCGACCAAGGTTTTGCCGTCACCCTTGCCACCTTTGGTTAGCACTTGGGCGGCCAGCACTCGCTGCTGTGCAAAGAGTTCGTCGCGCGACACTCCGCGCGCCAAAGCGTGCCAGCGTCCTTCCACCGGCAATTCCTCGATTTTCCCCATCAACCATTTCAGCGACAGGGTTTCACCGAGGCCGTAATAAACCTCCGCGACTTTGAGCAGCGGCTGCTTACGATCCAGGGCGACTTCGATGATGTCGAATACCGAAGCCAAGGCGGGTAACAGGCTGAGTTTTTCCGAAAGTTCTGCGGAGAAGCCAGCCTTGACCCAGTTGTCGGCATCATTGCCAGCGCGCACGCGTTCGGCATCAGCGAGCGTATTGGCGAGGCCAGCTCGCAACTCGACGATGCCACTGCCATAGCGCTCAACCGATTCGGCGATGTTGAGTTTGGCGCCCGGCAGATTGAGCAGCCAGCGGGTGACGTAGCGCATCAGGTTCCATACGCGCAGCAGCGCATCGATCTGCGCATCGCCATGGATCTTGCCGTCCATGCGTTCGATATCGTTCCACAACGCGCGCGCGTCCAGCACCTCACGCGCGATCGCGTAAGCCTTGGCAATTTCCGCGGGCGACTCGCCGGTGTCTTCGCGCATGCGCATGGCAAAAGTTGCGCCCATGCGATTGACCATCGAGTTGGTCACTGCCGTAGTCACGATTTCGCGGCGCAGTCGGTGCCGCTCCATGTGGTCCCTGAAGCGCTCCTGCAATGGCTTCGGGAAATAGCGGACCAGTTCCTTTGCCATATACGGGTCTTCGGGCACATCCGAGTCGAGCAACTGGTTGAACAGGACGATCTTCGAGTATGAAAGCAGGATCGACAACTCAGGACGGGTCAAACCCTGGCCACGCGACCTGCGCTCGGCAAATTCGCTGTCGCTGGGAAGATCTTCCATTACACGATCGAGTTGCCCAGCGGTCTCCAGGGTGCGGATAAAATGCTGCTTGGAGCCCAGGCGCGAAACACTCATGCGTTCCATCACGCTGATCGCCTGATTTTGCAGATAGTTGTCGCGCAGCACCAGAGCGCCGACCTCGTCGGTCATGCTGGCCAACAGCACATTGCGGTCGGTCACCGTCAACTCGCCACGGCCGACGGCGTCGTCCAACAATATCTTGATGTTGACCTCGTGATCGGAGGTGTCTACGCCGGCGGAATTGTCGATGAAATCGGTGTTCAGCAGCACGCCGTGCAGGGCTGCTTCGATGCGGCCCTTCTGGCTCATGCCCAGATTGCCACCCTCGCCCACTATCTTGCTGCGCAGGTCACGACCATTGAGGCGTATAGCATTGTTGGCGCGATCACCGCAGTCGGCATGGGTTTCGGTGGAAGCTTTGACATAGGTGCCAATGCCGCCGTTCCACAGAAGATCCACCGGCGCGCGCAGGATCGCCGCCATCAGCTCGTTCGGGCTCATGCTGTCAACACTATCGATCAGACCAAGTGCGCGATGCATCTCGACGCTGATTGCGATGGCCTTTGCGCTGCGCGGGAAAACGCCGCCGCCAGCACTGATGAGCTTGCGATCGTAATCGTCCCAGCTGGAACGCGGCAGCGCGAACATGCGGCTACGTTCTTTGAAACTGCTGGCCGCATCCGGATTGGGATCGACAAAGATGTGACGGTGGTCGAAGGCAGCGATGAGACGGATGTGTTCGCTGAGCAGCATGCCGTTGCCGAACACATCGCCCGACATATCACCCACGCCCACGCAGGTGAAATCCTGTGTCTGGCTGTCGCGGCCCAGGGCACGGAAATGCCGCTTCACCGATTCCCAGCCACCCTTCGCGGTAATACCCATGCCCTTGTGGTCGTAACCTTGCGAGCCGCCAGAAGCGAAGGCATCGCCCAACCAGAACCCGTGCTCGGCCGCAACCGAGTTGGCGATATCGGAAAACGTGGCGGTGCCCTTATCGGCAGCCACCACTAGATAGGGATCATCGGCATCATGGCGCACCACGTCTTGTGGGTGCACCACATTGCCATCGATCAGATTGTCGGTGATGTCGAGCAGACCATTGATGAACATGCGATAGCAGGCAACACCTTCGGCCAGCTGGGCATCACGGTCGCCAGCAACGGGTGGTCGCTTGACGAAGAAGCCGCCCTTGGCGCCAACCGGCACAATCACCGTGTTTTTGACCATTTGCGCCTTGACCAGACCGAGCACCTCGGTACGGAAGTCCTCGCGACGATCAGACCAGCGCAGTCCACCGCGCGCCACTGGTCCAAAGCGCAAATGCACGCCTTCGACACGCGGGCTGTAAACAAAGACCTCACGATACGGTCGCGGCTTGGGCAAGTCAGGTACCCGCGCCGGGTCGAATTTGAAACTGATGTAATCGCGCGGGCGGCCTTCGCGATGTTGATAAAAACCCGTACGCAACGTGGCCTGGATCAGACTGATGAAACTGCGCAGGATACGGTCGTCATCCAGGCTGGTGACGCGATCCAGCAAGCCCTTCATGAACTTGATACTGGCGTCGATCTGCACCTGGCGATCGTCGGAACGCACCGCGAGCAACGCCTCGACCGGATTGGACGCAGCCGCCAACAGATTCTTCGGCAACAATTGCTGAATGTCGCGCGCCAGCAGCTTGCGCGCCGCGTCGACATGATTGGGGTCACTGCGCGCGGGATCGAATTTGGTCTCGAACAGTTCGACCAACATGCGCGCCAGCAACGGGTAGCGCTGCAATGCCTCTTCCATATAGGTCTGCGAAAACGGTACACCGGTCTGCAACAGATACTTGCAGTAGCCGCGCAGCATGGCGACCTGACGCCATTGCAGATGGGCGGCGAGGATCAACCGATTGAAGCCGTCGCTCTCGGCATCGTTGCGCCAAATGCGCTCGAAGGCACTCTGGAAAGCGTCACGCACCTGATCAACATCGATCGTCTCACCGCTCGCCGATTGAACTTCGAAATCCTGGATATGGATGCGACTGTCGCTGCTCAGCTGCATCTGAAACGGATGCTCGGACAACACCTTGAGGCCCAGGTTTTCCATCAACGGCAGCGCCTCGGAAAGCGAGATAGGTGCGCCATAGCGGAACAGCTTGAAGCGCAGCACGTTGTCGGCTTTGTGCGGCGGCCGGTAGAGGCTCAGGCGGATATCTTCTGGCCCCTTCAGGGCGGCCGCGATTTCAACGTCCTGCGCCGCCACCGACGTGCTGGATTCCTCAATGTATCCGGCCGGAAGCGCTTTGCCATAGCGCCCAGCGAGCTTCAATCCGCGTTCCTCCCCGTGCTTTTGCACCAAAGCGTCGCGAAGCTCGTCGTACCAGTTGCGCACCAATTGCGCGATGCGCGATTCGAGATCGACTACATCGACTGTGGGGCGATCACCGGCCTTGGGGCGGATGGTCAGGTGCAGTCGCGCCAGTGCTTCTTCCCCCATGTGCACGGCTGAGTCGACGCGCTCACCACTGAATGCGCGACGCAGCAAACTCTCGATGCGTTCGCGTGTGTCCTGATTGAAACGGTCGCGCGGAATATAAACCAGACACGAATAGAAGCGCCCATAAACATCGCGGCGCACGAACAATCGCGTACGTTGTCGCTCATGCAGTGCCAATACCGCCATGCTGATCTGATACAGCTCGTCGCTGGATGCTTGCAGAAACTCATCGCGCGGAAGTGTTTCCAGGATATGTCGAAGTGCCTTGGCGCTGTGGCCGCCCGGCTTGAATCCGGACCTGGTCATGAGTTGCTCGTACTTTCGGCGTAGCATCGGTACCGTCCATGGACGCGCCGTGTAAGCAGATGAAGTGAACAATCCCAGGATGCGTTCCTCGCCAATGGCTTTGCCATTCGCATCGAAGCTCAGCACCCCGATGTAATCCATGTAGCCCGGACGGTGCACGCTTGCGCGCGCATTGGTCTTGGTGACAATGACCACTTTGTCGCCTTCAGCACGCGGCACATCGCGTGCCGCAAGCGTTTTCAGCGGCCGCGGCTTGGTGTCGGCTTCGCGCAGGATACCCAGGCCCGAACCCGGGATCGCGCGTAGAAAATCATCCTTGCCCTCGGTCACCGTCTCGTAGGCGCGATAGCCGAGCAAAGTAAAGTGATCGTCACCGAGCCAGCGCAAAAAAGCCTGCAACTCGCTCTTGCCATCGGCGTCCATCGGCAGGTCGCGGTTGACGATTTGAGTTGCGATCGATTCCAGCTTGTCGCGCATTGCCGGCCAGTCGCGTACCGCAGCGCGAACATCAAACAGAGCTTCGACGACCGCATTGCGCAGCCGCTCAAGTTCCTCGGGCTCGGCGCGTCGATCCACTTCGAAATGCATCAACGATTCGGGTTTGCCGCGGGTCTCGGCATGCCCTTCCTCGGCGATGCTGAGCAAGTGGCCACCGGCATCACGCTCAACCAGGAAGACCGGGTGCACCCCTGCGCGCACCACATTTTCACAGGCCGAAATCGCCATGCCAACCGAGTCGACCAGGAACGGCATGTCGTCGGTCATAACCTGAATGACGGTATGACTGGTTTCCCAACCCTCGTCGTCCTTGCCCGGGTTGAATACGCGCACGCTGGCCGATTCGGCCTTGCGTACTTGCAGGAAATCGAAAATCCCGCTGACCAGGGAAGCCCATCCCGCCACCGAGCGCAAACCCAGGTCTTCGTCGGACACGCGCTGGAAAAACAGCCGTACCAGGGTTTCCATCTGCTTGAACCGCGCGGGTGAAACGCGTAAACGCAGACTCTCAACGATGCCGTTGATAGAGCTGGGGGACTCGGCGGGCGCTGCATTCATGGGACCATTCCAATGAGTTGATCGCGCCGGTTTCG
>JAWXCG010000056.1:0-11786 GCA_034440555.1 Pseudomonadota bacterium | reverse complement strand
TGCGGCGCTATGCACCACCGGTCTGGCTTGGGTGATTCTGAGCGCGCGAGGGCGTCGCTGTTTGCGTTCGCCGGGCCTGTGGCTGGCATTATTGCTGGCACTGATCGGATTGCTGCCCGTGCTCTGGTTCAATGCCACGCACGATTGGAGCGCACTGCGTTTCCAAGTGCTGGAACGCAATCCCTGGGAGTTCCAGCCTTCGGGACTGTGGATTGCCGTGGAGCAAATCGCAGTGCTGACGCCGTTGCTCGCGGTACTGCTGCTTTGCGCTTTGAGCCGCGCCCGAAAGAACGCGGATCGTGGTCCTTTCGATCTGATGTTGTCGGCTGCCATCGGCGTGGTCGCGCTCTATCTATTGGTGGGCCTGTTTGCAGACAATGAGCGCACGCGTATTCACTGGCCATTACCCGGTTATCTGCCGCTGTTTCTTGTTCTACCTTTGCTATTGCGCGAGTGGCAAGCAGATCCAGGGTGGCGAGGGAGGGTGGCTCGTTGGACGTTGGCCAGCACCGCGTTGGGTGCGCTGGCGGTGTTCTGCGTGATGGCTGCCGCGTCGTCGACACGGGTGCCGTATCAGCAGGCGGCAGCCCGTGTCCTGGGTGCTGGATTCATCGGTTGGCCGCAGGCAGCTTCGGTGACGCAACGTTTGCTCAAAAGTCATCCCGCTGACAGCGTGCTGATCGCAGATAACTTCCTGCTCGGTGCGGAACTCGATTTTGCGTTGGGCGGAACGCGCACGGTGTATGTGCTGGATCACCCGCGCAACATCAAACACGGTCGTCAGGCGCAGATCGAGATCTGGCACCGTGCCGAGCGTCATCTGCTGGCGAGCAAATGGCAGAGCGGCTTGCTGGTGATCGAAGTGCATGCGCGCGCGCCGGGCGAATGGCTGGCTGCGTGGCAGTCGTTGTGCCATCGATTTGCTACAGTGCGCTGGCTGCATGAGGAGCGAATCGGCGACAACGGAACCAGCTTCCTCTATGCCGATGTCACCCCGACAGTCGCGGCCCAGAGCGACGCCTGCCAGGTGCCGGTTATCGCGCATCTGGACTTTCCCAAACCTGATCAGATGCTGGGCGTCGGCGACGCGCTGTTGGTCTCCGGTTGGGCCATAGCCGATTCTGCGGGGGTAGCTGAAGTCAGTGTGTGGGTCGACGACGTGCGCATTGCGCTCGCCGATATCCATCTGCTTGCACCTCATGTGAAGAAGCAATGGCCAAACTCAAACGATCCCGACCATCCCAATGTAGGATTCAGCTACACGATCGAGCCGGGTTCACTGGCGCCAGGGCGCCATCTGATCAAGATCGCGGTGCGCAGTCGTTCGGCCGATGCCCTGGTGCGCCATTTTGGTCCGGTGCCCGTGTGGGTTGAATAGCCCATCGCGCTGTGGCTCAGTGCAGCGGATCGAGACCGAAGTCCGCCAGTATCCGTGACAGCGCGATCAACGGCAGACCGATCAACGCTGTCGGATCTTCCGATCGGATAGCGTCGAACAAGCTGATGCCCAGCCCTTCGCACTTGAATCCGCCGGCGCAATCCAACGCTGCTTCGCGATCGAGATAACGCTGGATCATTGCATCGCTCAGTACGCGAAAACGGGCTTCTGTGCGATCAATGTGCAGCGCGCTGCGACCCGTTACGGCGTGCTGCAAACTGATCCCGGTATGGAAGTACATGCTCTGGTTGGAGGCGTCTCGCAACTGTTGGATCGAGCGCTCACGGCTGCCCGGCTTGCCGATGGCGATGCCATTGAGCTCGGCGACCTGGTCTGAACCAATGACCAGCGCGCCGGGATGGCGGATGGCGATGGACTGCGCCTTTTCCACACTTAGCCGTGCGCATAGCTGCGCAGGCGTTTCACCATGAAGCTGCGACTCGTCGACGTCCGGCGCCATACACTCGAACGGCAGCCCGAGGCGGGAAAGCAACTCGCGTCGATAGCGCGATGTTGAAGCCAGAATCAGGCGCATGCTCGATCTCAGTGCGAATGATCGACCTGCCCGTTACGCGGTTTGGAGTGATCGTGCCGCGCACCTCCGCTCATCACCGCGTCGGAACGGACATAGGCGGCCGCCAGCTCATCGCCAACCCCGGACAGACGGCTGATTTGCAGATTCAGCTGTTCAAGTGACCTGCGGATCGAGATGGAGACTTCTACCAACTTGCTCACGGGCGCGGTGTTGGCGTTCTCCCGAATCCACAAACGGTGCTGCAGCACAACCTTCAACGCCTGCTGAATGCCGGATTCGCTATCCAGGGTGGCGCGTGCGCTGGCGGTAATGTCAGTAGGCAGGCGTCCGAGCATGGCGCCGATCGTTTTCATCTTTTCGCGGCACTCGAGCAGGCGAGCCTCAACCTTGTCGGCGTCGTCCAACATGCGCAGAATCAGCCCGTTGCGGCGCCGGATCAGCCATAATTGCCAGCCGAACCAAAGGGTAATTGCGAGCAGAAGGGTCGCAACTGCCGTTGTCCAGATCAACATACCGGGCTCCAGGTTGGCGAGCACAAGACGGAATGTGAGTCTGCGCCAGACGCGAGGTACTTGCAAAGCGGCTGTTTCCTGGTGCTGTTCAGCGTCCTTGACGCAGAAGCGACAGATCAATACCATGGCGCGCTTATGTCCGCGGACCTGCCCGAAACAGTAGACGTGTGGCGGATGGTCACCCAGGGCAGGTGCTTCGAAGGCAACCTGCCCCTGGCGTCCATGACGCGACTCGCTGAAAGCCTGACTGATACTTCGGGGTCGGTGAAGTTCTCGCTCGAGTTTGGTCGCGACGCTTTCGGCATCGGATTCGTTGCCATCCACGTCGAGGGCAAGTTGCCGATGCTGTGTCAGCGACGACTGGAGTCGTTCGATTGGCCAGTACTGTTGGATGCAAGACTTGGTCTGATCCGCAAGGAAGAAGACGAAGCCGGTCTGCCGCCCGGTTACGAGCCGCTGCTGGTGCTGGAAACCGACATCCGTCCCGCCGACGTGATTGAGGATGAGTTGATTCTGGCGTTGCCGCTGGTGCCTCTGAGCCCGGGCGATGACAGTGAGGAAGAAGTAGTGGTCTGGTCCAGCGAAATGGCAAAGCCCGAAAAGCCCAACCCGTTTGCTGCGCTGTCTGCATTGAAGCAGTCGGCATTGAAGAAAAACTAAAGTTTGCTGGAGAAAGAGTCATGGCAGTTCAAAAAAGTCGAGTCAGCCCCTCCCGTCGCGGCCAGCGCCGTTCGCACAACGCGCTTACCGGCGCCCAGGTGTCGATCGACAAAGTCAGCGGTGAGAGCCATCTGCGTCACCATGTGACCAAGGATGGGTTCTATCGCGGCAAGAAGGTCCTCCAGACCAAGGCCGATCGGGTCGAATCCGAAGACTGAGCTTCGGCTCGTCTGATGTCGTAGAGCGGGCCTTGGTCCGCTGCTCTTTAGCGGCGACGCCACAAGAGCAAAGGCAGCGGACCAAGCCCAGCTCTACAAAAAGCGATGCAGCGAATCGGAATCATTGATCCCGGTTCGCTTGTTCTTTTCTGGAGGGGGCAAACGCATGACCTTTGCGCGCATAGTGGGCACCGGCAGCTACCTGCCCGAAAAAATCCTGACCAACGACGATATCTCCAAATTCGTCGACACCTCGGATGAGTGGATCAGGGCGCGAACCGGCATCCGTCAACGCCATGTGGCAGCCGAAGGCCAGACCACCAGCGACCTGGGCGTCGAAGCCGCTACGCTCGCGCTCAAGGCTGCTGGTGTGCACGCCAGCGAGATCGACCTGCTCATTGTCGGCACCACAACGCCGGATGTCATTTTCCCTTCCACCGCCTGCCTGATTCAACATCGCCTGGGCGCCAACGGCTGCGCGGCATTTGATGTCAATGCGGCCTGTTCGGGTTTCATCTACGCGCTCGGTGTCGCCGATAAATTCATCCGCAGCGGCGCCGCCAAGACGGCGCTGGTGATTGGTGCCGAGACGCTGACGCGCATGCTGGACTGGTCTGATCGCGGCACCTGTGTGTTGTTCGCAGATGGTGCTGGCGCGGTCGTGCTCAAAGCCGATAGCGAAGCCGGCATTCTTTCCACGCACCTGCACGCCGACGGTGGCCATCGCCATTTGTTGCACAATCCAGTCGGTGTCTCCGTCGGTTTCAAGATGGACGAAAAGAACGCTGGCGTGCGCGTGATCATGATTGGCAACGAAGTGTTCAAGGTTGCGGTCAAGACCCTGGACGCCGTGGTCGAGGAGACCCTCGCCGCCAACCAGCTGGACAAGTCCGCGATCGACTGGTTGATCCCGCATCAGGCCAACCTGCGCATCATCGAAGCCACCGCACGGCGCCTGTCGATGCCGATGGAGCGAGTCATCGTTACCGTTGATATGCACGGAAACACCTCGTCGGCCTCGGTGCCGTTGGCGCTGGATGCCGGCGTTCAGAGTGGCAAGATCAAGCGTGGCGACCTGTTGCTGATGGAGGCCTTCGGCGGCGGCTTCACCTGGGGCTCGGCGCTGGTGCGGTTCTAGTGTGGTGTTGCACCCCAAGCGACACATAAAATCGCGTCCTCGACCCCGTGGCTTAGTTGCGAATCTTGCCAAGGCCCACCGGCCTTGGCGGCAATTCGCGCCTCGCCACGGGGCCGAATCCATCCATTTTATTTGCGCCGCATAGTGTGCAACACCACACTAGTGCTGTACTGACCAATTCCCAGACGGTTGGGCGTTCCGGCGATCAAATCGATTTCTGCAAGAGGGATTTTTCATGCCGCAGTCGGCACAGCTTGCATTTGTATTTCCCGGTCAGGGCTCGCAGTCGCTGGGCATGTTGGGTGAATTGGCGACACGATTTGCCAGCGTGCGCGCCAGCTTTGACGAGGCATCCGCGGGTTGTGGTCTGGATCTGTGGTCGCTATCGCAGAGCGGCCCAGAGAGCGAGGTCAATCGCACCGAAGTCACCCAGCCCGCATTGCTCGCTGCAGGAGTAGCGGTGTATCGCGTGTGGAGCCGGGAGTTGAACGGCACGCCGCCAGCGGCGCTCGCTGGACATAGCCTGGGCGAATACACCGCGCTTGTTTGTGCTGGCGCGCTCACCCTTGCCGATGCCGCTGCGCTGGTGCGCGAGCGTGGCCGTCTGATGCAAGCAGCGGTGCCGCAGGGCGTAGGCGCCATGGCCGCGATACTGGCCGCTGACGATGCGCTTATCGCGCAGGCATGCGCCGACGCGGCGCAAGAGCAGATCGTGTCGCCCGCCAACTTCAACAGTCCGGGACAGACAGTGATCGCCGGCAATGCCGAAGCAGTGGAGCGCGCCATTGCGCTGCTCGCCGAGCGCGGCGTACGCAAGGCGATTCGCCTGCCGGTCTCGGTACCCTCGCACTGCGCGTTGATGAAACCGGCCGCCGAAGCTTTGCAGCAGTACATGACCACACTCGACTGGAGCCTGCCCAGTCTGCCAGTGATCCAGAACGCCGACGCCCAAGCGCATGCAAGCATCGACGCGATTCAGCAGGCGCTGGTGCGTCAGCTGTATCTGCCGGTGCGCTGGACCGAATGCGTGCAGGCCCTGGCGCAGAGAGGCGTGACCCGATTTGGCGAATGCGGGCCGGGCAAGGTGCTTGCCGGCCTGGTCAAACGTATCGACAAATCACTCGACGCGCGCGCGCTGGGAGTTGGTGCCGAGATTGACCTCGCACTGAACGATTGGAAAACCACATGAGCATGCTGAGGCCTGTATGAAAATAGATCTTTCCGGAGAAGTCGCCCTGGTCACGGGAGCATCGCGCGGCATCGGTGCGGCCATTGCCGATCGCCTCGCTGCCTGTGGCGCATTGGTGATTGGCACCGCCACCAGCCAGAGTGGCGCCGACGCCATTGGCGCACGCTTGCAGGCAGCCGGCGGTGTCGGGCGCTTGCTCGAAGTCACCGAGAGTACGTCGGTCGATGCCTTGGTCGATTCGATCGGCAAAGAGTTCGGCGGCATCTCGATCCTGGTCAACAACGCTGGCATCGCCCGCGATGGATTGTTGATGCGCATGAAGGACGAAGACTGGAACGCCGTGGTCAACACCAACCTGAGCTCGGTCTACCGCACCAGCAAAGCGGTGATGCGCGGCATGATGAAAGCGCGCAAAGGTCGCATCATCAGTATCGCCTCAGTGATCGGCGTGATGGGCAATGCCGGACAATCCAGCTATGCCGCAGCGAAGGCCGGCATCATCGGTTTCTCCAAGTCACTTGCCAAAGAGATTGGCAGTCGCGGCATCACCGTGAACGTAGTCGCGCCGGGATTCATCGACACCGACATGACCAAAGACCTCACCGCCGATTATCGCAAGCTGATGCTCGATGCCACTGCCCTCGGCCGTTTCGGAAGCGTCGAAGACATCGCCAATGCCGTGCTGTTCCTGGCATCACCAATGGGCGCCTACATCACCGGCGAAACCCTGCATGTCAACGGTGGCATGCATATGGTGTGAGGTTGGAAGGGGCAACCCTCGGGTCGATAGCGCGGTGAACAGCGCAGCTGAGCCATAGAGTAACTGCATTGAACGGCATCAAGAAAGGCGGATGAGGCTGAGCACCGGCGCGTTCATCGCGAAACGCCGAATCAACACTACAGAGTCAGTGGAATACTGTAGGAGCGCACCCGTGCGCGATTCGTTTCGAACTCGTCAACAGCCGTAGCCGCCGGGTCCGCTCCCACGGCCAGATCAGCGCGTGCAGATTTCTTTTTGAGGTTCGGCGCCAACGTCACACAGCCAGGGCGAGCTCAAAACGCACTCGTTCTGTCGCTGGACGACAGTTTGAATGTCCTTTTCCAGTGGCTGGGGCTAGATTCGGCAATCATCACGCCATACCGGAATTTGCGCATGATTCGCATGCATTTTGGCTTCTCCCGATTCTCGGCACTTTGGATCAATCTCGCAATTGTCGGATTGATGCAGTCTGCAAGCGCTTCAGCGCCGCAAACACCACCGGGCCGCGCGAGCGACACGTTTTTCCGGAGCGGCTTTGAAAATGGCGAGACATTGCCGTGTCAGGCGGCGCAGGATACCGACAACGATGGTTTGCTTGATTCGGTTTGTATCGTCACTTTCGTGCCGCCGGACCCCGCATTAGTCGCGCCGCCGATCGACCAGACGGTAATCTCCAATTTCTGGACCATCAATCAATTCCTGATCTCGCCACCCAATGCAATTCAGCGTGAAGTGGTGCCAGACATCATCAAGCCCTATCGCGCTGCCATCATGCGGGGTGTCGTTCGCGACGATCTCGGCATGCCACTGCCTGGCGTGCTGATTCGCGTCCTGGATCATCCCGAATACGGCTATACGTTCAGTCGTCCCGATGGGGCCTACGATGTCCTAGTCAACGGCGGGGGAGATGTGTTGCTGGATTTCCAGAAAACTGGCTTCCTGCATGCCCAGCGCACCGCAATGACCACGTGGAAAAACTGGAGAGTGCTCGACGACGTTCATCTGCTGCCCTTCGACACCGCCTCCACCCAGGTGTTCTTCGGTGCCGCCAGCGGCCAACAAGTGCATCGCGCAACGCCAGTCACGGATAGCGATGGCAACCGCACCAGCACCTTGATCATTCCGGCGGGCACAGTGGCAAACCTGCGCCGACTGGATGGCAGTACTGTGGTCGCCGCCTCGCTGCGCATACGTGCCACCGAGTACACAGTGGGTGAATTTGGACCCAAGCGCATGCCGGCGACGCTGCCGGAGACCAGCGGCTACACCTACGCGATCGAGCTCAGTGCTGACGAAGCTGTCGCCGCTGGCGCG
Source organism: Pseudomonadota bacterium (assembly GCA_034440555.1). GTDB lineage: Bacteria > Pseudomonadota > Gammaproteobacteria > Xanthomonadales > Ahniellaceae > 0-14-3-00-62-12. The sequence continues at coordinate 4,022 of JAWXCG010000056.1, read as the reverse complement.
CGATCGGTGGAATTTGATCGGCCGCTGGCGCTGTATTTCGAAAACTATCTCAACTTTCCCGTTGGCGTTGTCATTCCTGTTGGCTACTACGACTACATTTATGGGAGTTGGTTGCCTGCCGACAACGGACGGGTGATCAAGGTACTCAGCACTTCCGGAGGCTTTGCAGCGCTCGATATTGATGGAAGCGGTAACCCAGCGGATGTGAGTGCACTCGCAGAGTTAGGGATCGATGTTGCCGAGCGTACTCGGCTCGCGAGCTTGTATTCGTCTGGACAGGAATTGTGGCGCACGCCCGTTGCGCATTTCACGCCCTGGGATTGCAATCAGCCTTGGATTCCGGAGCAGCCGGCACCCGAACCGCCTACTGAGCCCGATCAGGACTCCAATCCACCGACCAATCCAGACGATGATCCAGGCGCGGATGTGGAGAGCGATCCGTCTGAAGAATCTGACAGCGATCCAGACGATTCCGACAAGGACGAGGAGAAACCAAGTTGCGAGACCGGTAGCGTGATTGAGTGCGAGAACGCACGTCTACGTGAATACATTCCAATTCAAGGCACCCCACTTTCTTTGTCTTACCAAAGTGCTCGGGTGGTCGGAGGATCCCTATCGAACTTGAAGTTGCGCGTAAAGCTGACGTCTGCAGCGATTCCCCCTTCCGTTCGAAGCGTTGAAGCCACCGTTTCGATTGGCGGGCAACAAGTGACGCGCACGATTCCACCGTTGCCGAATCGGTCGGCCGATTTTGTGTTTGACGGAAAGGACTTTTACGGTCGACCTATTCAGGGCACGACGCAAGTGTCGGTTCAGGTCTCATACGTGTACAAGGCGGTCTACAGTCCCGGACTGGATGTCTTTCAAGCTGCGAGAGCATGGGCGGGCGTGTCGGGCATTCTTGCAGGCGGCTGGCCGAGCACACGTGAGTACAAGGTGGGCCGCATGTGGAGCAGTCCCGCTGGAGTGCTTGGAACGCCACGATTTAGACGTCGCGGCATCTGGGATGCGCGTGGTCTGTCCAACGGTGGTTGGTCGTTAAGCGAACACCATGTCTACGATCCCGAGCGTCGGATTGTGCTCAAGGGCGATGGCTCGATGCGCAGCGCAGACGTTCAATCATCAAGGGATGTGGCATTGACGATTCCGTATGCGTTGGGCCGCGGGGGCCAATTGGTTGGAGCCGGTGCATCCGTATGGAGTCTGTGGCGCGGCGATCCAGGCGGTGGTACGCGTGGCCCGGCGCAGCCGATACGCGCAACGATCTCGCGCACCTTTCCCGGAGGCACACCTGAACAAATGGCCGAGAACTGCCCTCCGGATCTTGCGGATGTGAATTTCTGCCTACCTGGATTCACACCCATCTTTGAGGGCATGGATTCCTATGTCGTCGACGAACGCGGCAATCTTTATTTCTCGCAGGGGCAGTCTCTACTCAAGCTGGATGCTCAGGCACGTGCGGTCAGCGTGCTCAGGGATTCCCTGGCGGCCAGCGACCCCTGCACCTACGCGTTTCTTAAAATCCATCAACGCCGCATCTATCACACCTGCCTAGAGGGCGGCATCGGCATGGTGTGGCCGAATGGCAGCGCAACCCCATTGGCGCTCGGTGGTATTGAGGAAGGCGATGGCATACCGGTGCAAGGCGCAAACACGTTCTCTCCGCGCTGGATGGACGTGGATGTTCAGGGCAACGTGTTGTATGCCGAATCCGCTCAGCCGCGCGTGCGCATGCTGGGCATTGACGGGCGGGTCACGACTATCGCGGGCAATGGCAGCATTGGCGTGCCGGTTGACGGTGCCATCGCGTTGGCGAGCCCGCTTCCCATTGTCAGCTCTGTTGTCGCTTCTGCGGACGGCAGCCACTACATTCTGGCCGGCGGCTTGGTGTTTCAGATCCGGTCAAATGGCCAGATTTTCTCTATTCTGGGCGGCGGAAGTGAAACCTTCGATCCGGCGATTGAACAGAAAGCACGCTCAGTCAGTCTTTCGTCTGATGGTTTTATAACCACCATGCCCGATGGCGGTCTGATCTATGGCAGCAGCTATCGCGATCCCAGCGCCTTGGTCAGAGTAGGTGGCGGTTCGTTCCGATTCGATGCAGAAGGTGGACAGCATCTGGTGCCCAGTGAGGATGGTAGGCGTTATTGGCTATTTGACGCATCAGGACGCCATCTGGAAACACGCAATGCTGTCACCGGTGGCCTGGTTTTTCGCTTCAACTATAGCGCGACGGGTCATCTGGTGGGCGTGGAGGATGGCGATGGCGACCTCAGCGAGATTGAGCGCGATGCGAATGGCCGCGCACTCGCCATCGAATCGGCCGACGGACATCGCACCGTGTTGAGCTACCACCCATCGGGTCTACTCGCACAGGTTGACTCTGTCGAAAACCGCACATGGAAAATGCAATACGAGTCCGGAATCGAGCGTTTCGGATTGTTGAACCGATTCGAGGACCCAAGGGGAAACGCGTCCACGATGGAGTGGTCCGATGATGGACGACTTGTTCTCGACACCAACCCCGAAGGCGGCTTCGCCCGATTGACGCGGGAATTGTGGAATCACCTCGATGCCGAGCGCACAACCATTCGCAGTGCCGAGGGCCGCAGACGCTACGTGTGGTCCAACAACAGCCCAGGCCGTGTGTTTCGGCACGCATCGCAATTCTCGGGCGCATTTGAATCGTCCAGTCAGGCGAGCACCAATGCCAGCTTCACTTTCCATAACAATGGATCAAGATTGAGTTCAACACGCAGGCCAGACGATCGCTTCGGTTTCAGTGTGCCGATCGTTTCGAGCGTGCTGAATTTGCCGATATTGGCGCCCAGCTCCTCGGTCTACCGATCCCAGTATTCGTTTCCCTCCGTTCTAGGCGCTGATCTGGGCGAGCGCGATCTGCAATACGAGTCCACGGTGAATGGTCGCTTGTACCTGCGCAACTACGATGCCGCCGGTCGCACTTGGGCAACACGGTCTCCGATGGCGCGAGAGACCAGCGTCAGCGTGGATATGCAGGAGCGTCCGACACAAGTCGCGATACCGGGCCTGAATGCGGTGAGTTATGACTACGACACGCGCGGTCGATTGCAGACGATCAGCTCCGGTGTTGGCCTGGAACAGCGGCAATGGCAGTTGGGCTACGACAGCAATGGCTATCTGAGCACGCTCACCGATCCGCTGCTGCGCTCCACGACGCTGACCAATGACAACGCCGGGCGCACCACACTGCAGACCTTGCCAGACACCCGCCAGATTGGTTTTGGTTATGACCCGAACGGCAACGTCACGCGGATTGTGCCCCCTGGCCGCCCGGACCACGCCTTCGTTTACAACAAGGTCAATCGCGTCACGGAATACCGGCCCCCCGCAGTGCCCGGCATTGCCGATGTCACTACCGACTACACCCATAACCTCGACAAGATCGTCACCGGACAGACACGACAGGGCGTGCAGCAAATCACTCCCGTTCTGGAAACTGCAACCGGCCGGACCGAGCACCTGGACACGCCGCATGGGCGCTATTCGTTCGACCGATTCGGTAGCGACGGCGAGCGCATCAGGCACTTCACCCATGCCGGTATCGATGTGGTGCGCGAGTTCAATGGTCCCTTGCTGCGCCAGGAGCAAACCTTCATCGACGGTTACGATGGGTTCACGTGGGACGCAACGGTCAATTACCTCCATGATGCCAATCACTGGCTCGATGGCATGGGCATTCTCAGCAACAACTCCAATGATGAGACCACGCAGATTACCGTCGATTACAACTATGACGCCGATGGCTTGTTGACTCAGGCATTGGTCAACGGCGGCGCCAATCTGATCCTGTTCCGCAACCCACAGAATGGATTGCTCGATGGCACGCAGATGTCCGCACTGGTTGATGCCTGGCAGTACAACGGTTTCGCCGAACCAATCGACTATCGCGCGCAATTCCTCGGCGATGACCTGCTGCATGTGGCCTACGCTCGAGACAAACTCGGCCGCATCACCCAGAAAGTGGAGACCATCGGTGCCAC